>JBHLQA010000306.1:0-4739 GCA_048885285.1 Candidatus Odinarchaeota archaeon | reverse complement strand
AGAAGTTACAAGGCCTTTATAGGAGTCAAAATTAAAATCTGAACTAAATAACCATATTAAAATTTTTAAAAATTTTTTGGAATAGAAATTTCAACTTTTTGAATAGCGTATTTTAAGCAATATTCTATTAGATACCCTAAAATATTTTAAGTCTTTTTTATTGTAATTAAAAAAACATTTTTCAATAGTTTTCTCCTATTACTTATATTCTTTGAAACGATAGAGACAAAGATATTGAAGTTCAAAGTCTTGTAATTGAAGTTGAATTTAATGTAAAATTTTTAAGTCCAACTATCATACTTATACATAACATAAAACTAAGTCTTTTAAAATTAGGTCTAATTTATAGAATTTTCAGGTATTTGGGTTTTGACATACACTTCCACGTTTAAAGTAGTCATATTTGGTGATAGTCAGACTGGAAAAACCACATTAGTTCATAGATTTTTAACCAATTTCTTTAAGGAAGATATTTCAATGACACTTGGAGTAGATTTTCATCTTAAAGCTGTAGAATTGGATGGAGAGAGTGTAAAACTTCAAATATGGGATTTTGCTGGTGAAGAAAGGTTTAGATTTCTTTTTCCTTCTTATATTAAAGGTGCTAATGGCGCTGTCTTTATGTATGACATTACTAATTATGGATCCCTTGCTCATGTAGATGAATGGTTTGAAATTGTAGAACAGAAAATTGATTATAAATTACCTATAATTTTTGTTGGTGGAAAAACAGATTTAATTCATTTAAAAGAGATTTCAACCAAAAAGGCCATGGATTTAGCTAGTGATAAGCGAGCAGATGGATTTATTGAGTGTAGTTCCAAAACTGGTGAAAACGTATCGAAAATTTTTGATTTATTGGCAAAATTAATTCTCAAAAATAGAAATTCAAAAAAAATCTAGCTTATTATGCTACTACGAAGTTAATTTGATTTTAACATTAGATTTGATTGGATTATCTTTGGTAGAAATTCTTCTCTTATCTGAATTTTCTTGTTTTTCTCCTAAAATATAAAACATTTCCTCATTATCTAAGGTTTTCACTATTTTTAATTCTTCTTTTTTCATAAATGCTATTAATCTTTTCATAGGGGGTAATCTATCCTTAGATACAATATCTTTAACATTTTTATGTACGTTATTTATTTCTTTCCGAGATTGAGAATGAGCTATCATTAATTTTCCTCCTTTTTTTAACGCTTCTACTAGTTTTTTAATAGTAAGAGTTTGTTCTACAAAATGGGGAAAACATGAATAACAAAGTATAGCATCAAACACCTCTTTAGATGCAATATTATTTACATCCTTTACAATGAATTCAACATTGGGAAATTTTTTCTGATATTTTTCTTTGGCAATGGAAATCATTTTTTCTGAAATATCTAACGCAACAATCGATCCATTCTTTTTAAGTCTATCGCATAAATAAGGTATCATAATTCCTGTTCCTGTACCGACATCTAAGACCTTAAAGTTATCTCCTAAATCTAAAACACTTATTATTTTTTTTAATTTAGCAGGATCATGGGTTACATAATCATCCCAACTTTCTGCATGTTCATCAAAAAAGTCTCTAATATACTCATTTTTTTTTTTAAAAACCATACTTACCATCGTTTTTTTAGGTTTTCGACGTTTAGGAGAGAAAAAAGCAGATAATGCAAAAATCACAGATGAAAAAATTATAATTGATGATGATATTGGAAAATCTGCCCATAATGATAAAAAGATCCCCCCTAAAATGGTCAATACTCCTATAATTGGGGAATAAATGAAAAGTTTCTTCGTATCATAAACAAACTGATGTACTGTTGATGTTGGATTGACAATCATTGCATATACTAAAAATGCTCCTACAATATTTATAGAAAAAGATACAGCAATAGCAGTGGCGAGTAATATTAAAAATTTAAAAAATCTTACATTTATTCCCGCAGTTAAAGCTATTTTCTCATTCAACATAATACTCATAAATTCCTTGAAAAAAATGATTATTATTACAATTAGAGAAGTATTTAATACAATCAAAACTATTAATTCTTGATCTGTTAATCCGAATAAACTACCCCATATGATTGCAAGAGATCTAGATCCAGTAACACCATCAGGCATTAAACTAATAAAAATAAAGCCTAATCCAATCATTAAGGAAAATATAATTCCAAGTATTATATTTGAATCTAATTTTGTTTTATCTGATAATGGTCCTAATAAAAATGCAATTAAAATTGCAAAAATTGTTGCCATATATACAGGATCAAGTGGACTACCATAAGCTTCTAATAACAAACCAAGAGCAGCTCCTGCAAAAGCAGCATGACTCATACAAAAACCAACAGTAGTGATTTTCAAATGAACTACAAATGTTCCCACTAGACTTAAGGCAAAACCTGCTAATAGCGCACTGATAATAATTGTTATTAGTATTTCTATAGGTAATATTACAAAAAACAGCAAGATTTTCTCTCTACCCTTTTTTATTTTTTTTAAAATCTTGATTTTAAAAATATCATTTATTTTTATTTATTCATTTTTCATAAATTCATTATAAGCCTGAAATTTTTTAGACTTTAGAGCTATATCTCGTTTTGCATTGAGGACAATCCTTCCTTTTTGAATCATAATAACCCTATCAACTTCTTTAGGTATTTCACTTCCATGTGAAACACACAATATAGTTATGTTTGCAAGATGATTGAGTTTTAAAAATAATTGAAATACTTTTTGACGAGAATTTACATCTAGATTTGAAAATGGTTCATCCAAAAGTAAAATATCTGGTTCAGCAGCAAAAATATTTGCTATTTGAACTTTTTGCTGCATACCTCCAGATAATTTTCCAATAGGGCGATCCCAATAATCTTCTAATTCTTCCTTGTTTCTTATTGAATCATAACAATATCTAGCGATTTTCCAATCTTCTTTTTTAGGAAATTTTAATAAACCTAATCTTCCTGCTCTCGCTGTTATTAGAGCTGTTTTAACTAAAAAGGGAGTTTGGGGATCGAATTCTACTCCTTGAATTAAATATCCTATTTTCTTTCTAATTTGTTGACCCTTTTTAAAAACAGATTCTTTATCAATTTCAACAATCCCTTTTTCTATTGGTAATATCCCAAGTATAGTTTCTAGTAATGTGGTTTTCCCCGCTCCATTAGGTCCAATTATAAAGAGAAATTCACCCTTATAAACTTTTAAATTAATATCATATAAGGTAGGATAAATTTCACCCTCATAAACAGTATTAACATTCTCTAAAACAATTTGAGGTGTATCATATACTAAATTTTTCTTTATATTCCAATGATTAGAATTATTAGCTTGAAGAGCTTGCAGAAATTTTTGATTATAACTTTTTTGAAACATTCTTTTTTTAAAAAAAAAAAAATTTAATTTTTTAATATCAATTTCTTTCTGTAAATTACGAAAATAACCCCTAATGAAATAAAAACTCCTAAAGGGATCATAAGGTCTAATCCTATGCTATCTGTTGAGTTTCTTGGATCTGGACCATCATTAAGCGCCCAATTTAACATAGCAACATTAAAATCTAATTGCTCTAAATATGTTTCTATTCCATAAACTCCGGGAAAATTTTGTAAAGAGACGCTTGGGATATTTAGATAATCTGCTGCTAATTTTCCTTGTTCTGTACCAGATTGATAATTCATTATAATAATTTCTGTTCCAGTTTCTGAAGCTCCATCAATTATAGTATCAAGATCAGAGGGGGTCATACTATTGTCATCCTTGGACCAAAGCCCTGTAATATTAAATCCTAACCAAGTCATAAAAGCTGTTTGATGATTCATTATGTATGCTTTAATATCAGTAAAATTATATGATACGATTTCATTTTCAATTTCATTTTTTTTGAGTGCAATTTCTTCTTTATAAAGAAGGGTATTTTGATTGAAAGTTTCATTCAGTAGGGAATAGGTATCATTTAAATGATTACAAATTACATCTAGAAAAGGTGGAACATTTGCAGGTGCTCCCCATTGAGTATATCCAAGACTTCCATTACCACTCATTGAATAGGCTGCGTCTATATTATCAGCATCACTAAGCAAAGCTCCTAGAAATTGAGCCCATTCAAATCCATGATAAAATACAATATCTGCATTTCTAACTAAATTTATATCGCTTGGTGTAGCATCATAGTGACCGGGGCACATCCCTTCTTCAATAATAACTTCTACAGTGCCCTTATCACCAATAATTTTTTGAGCAAAGTCTCTTAGAATCGTGGTGGTAGCAACCACTTGTACTTCAGGATCAGCTGAGCTTTTTAAATTATTCTCTGCTTTAACTGTTATATTCTGTGCTATTATTCCGAATACTATTAAAATACTAATTAGTAAATATGTTTTCTTCAAATTTTTCTTCAAAATACAATACCTAATTTTATTTGAGTATTACTATTTTCTAATAGAGTATGAATTAAAAATATTATGATTTTATAAACTAGTATGAAGTCATCAAAAGAATGATATTGACAAAAATCATTTCCATTTATGATTGAATATGGACATTTCTAATGATTTTGCCTTTTACTTTTTTTCTATTTATAAGTACATTATGGAAGGCTATTTAGCATTTCTTTCTTCATCTTTTGATGATATTGTATTAAAAAATCAATTTCAGAATTCATTTTTATTAAATCAAGATTTAAATTCTAAATAAGTTATAATAATTTTATGTCGACTTTAAAAGTAAAAAAAGTAATAATTTTCAAA
>JBHLQA010000305.1:0-4746 GCA_048885285.1 Candidatus Odinarchaeota archaeon | reverse complement strand
TAACACAAATGATTTAATTATGTTTAAAATATTGATTATAAAAGCCCTAAATTAAAAGAATAGTGTCATGGAAATAAATTGAACCTAAAATTGAAAAATATTTGACTCTATTCATTATTTTGACTTTTTAGTGATTCTATATTAAAAATACTTAAAAGACTGTATTTATATAAAAACTTTATACGATAACGATACTTAAGGTAATACTCACAATGAAAATTCATTCTCTTTTCATTCTTAAAAAGACAGGAATATGTATCTTCCATAAAAATTTTACTAAAGATTTTGATAATATTGAAGTTAATTTAATTACTCCTTTTTTTTCAGCTATTTTTTCTTTTTCAGAGAATATAATTTCACGTAAAACTCCTGAAGTCCTCGAAATGAGGGAATTGAGATTTGTCTTTAAGGTCAAAAATGATCTTATTTTTTCTCTCTTATCAGATTCTACAGCGAGTATATTATTTGTATCTACTCGTCTGGAAAAAATAGCTGAAGTTTTTCTAGATGAATATCCCGATATTAGTAAAATAATAGATTACCAACAGATTGAAAATCAAAAACTAGACGAACTCATTAATTCGATAATCAAAGGAGAAGATGAAATACATATGAGTAAAACTTTTTATCAAAAAGCAATTAGTATGTTCGAAGAATTATTATACAATGATGAAATTCTTGGTGCAGCTCTTCTAACTACTAAAGGAAATGTAATTTATACATCTCTTCCACATGAGATCCTAGTTAATTCTTTAAAAGAATTGGAAATCAGATATATGGTGGGCGCTTTAAATTTGCCTGAAATGTATTATGGATTAGAGAATGGGCAAAAAGTATTTTCAAAAATAATAGACATTCCTTGGAAATTAGACCCGCTTTTGTTTGTTGCCCTCTATGATAACAATGTGCAATTAGGAATGGCAGAAATAAATTTAAGAAAAGTAGCTAATAAAATTACTAATATTATTTAACTTATTAAAAAAAAATAGTAATAAAAAAAATACGTTTTTAACCTATAAAGTAAAAATATAAACACACTATGCCAAGGATGAAAGCTAGAACTGTCCAAAAGTACCTAAATGACTTTGCATAATTTCTATGTCGAGTTCCTGATTCAGACCATATAGTATCTACCTGAATATAAGGACTTGGACCTCTTCGATACCATCCCTTAATTCTAACCCTTTGACCGATTAATTTATTAACAGTCCTAAGGGAGAATATAAGATCTGCTATTCCAATTCCAAATCGATAATCTACATAAATTAATCCTGTATTATCTTGGAAATACATATCCTCACTGAAGTAATACCCCGGAATTCCTCTCCCAACAATTTTTCCCTCCAGAAATGCTGGTATTGTTCTTATAGGGGACACTTTCACTTTAGTAACTAAGTCCAATACTGTTTTATCTTCGAAGCCACCTTTATACATGTATCCTGTTTTGATAATTGTCATAATTCCTATAACATAAAAACCGATTGCCCATACGAACCACATATTTGCATAAACGGGCGCTAGAAAAGCTATATTAAAACCATCAAAAACTAGATCAAATATCCATACTATTGTTAAACCAAGTAAAGCAATGAAAACCAGTGTAGGGAGCGCTTTTATAAAGAGATCCCATAGAAATTCATCCCATAATGATTTTCCTGCTTGTTCTTCTTTTAGTCTTTTTGCATCAGAGAAATCAATTTCTGGTTTAACCCCATAAATTTCGCATAACATATTTAATCGCATTATTCTTTTTGCAGGTAATGGATGAGTAGAGAAAGCTTGATAATATTTTGCCCAAGGATTATATAAATCCCAGGCAGCAGCTTTTTGTATTGCCTCCATCGATAGAACTCCTGTTTGACCTACACTTATAATACCCAGTCCCTTTGCAGCTCTATGATCAAAGATTCCTAAACCTCTAAGTGCTCGTACACGCGATTTGTTTCTTTCTTCATTATTACCGTCAACTAATAAACCATATGCTATCTTAACAAGTCCGGTTGCTAATGCATTTGGATCCTCTAAAACTTCTGCACTATGTTCATCAGCGTAATATTCTCTAATTCTGCTAATAATCAATGAGATAAAATAGCTTATATAATAACTTAAATAAGATAATGCAGCTATCGCGATTAAAGCAATACCAAGTATAGCCCCCTCATCATCTCTTGAACTCCTCCTTGAGAAAAAGCTGGCATAATATGCCCATCGAGCGATAGTCAATAATAATAGAGGAATTGCAAATACAATCGTCATTAAAATGAAATCTGAGTGGACCACATGCCCTAACTCATGTGAAAACACAGCATTCTGCTCTTTCTTATTTAAATATTTTAAAATACCATCCGTAAGAACAACTCTTGCAGAATTTTTAGTCCATCCATAGGTAAATGCATTTGGATTGAGGTCATGTATTATCCCAAGCCGTGGCATTTTAATTCTGTTATAGGCCACCACTTTTTCAAGAGAATCAGCTAAATGTGGAAATTCCCTTATAAATTGCTCATAAGGTATCCAATCTATTCTGTAAAGCCAACCAATAATCAGTGGCGATATTCCATACTGAAATAATACCATTAGAACTGTAAGTCCGACCATAAAAAGTAAGCCAAATATAGTTGATGGTAAGAACCAAACACCTACCACGAAAATTACAGCATACATCAAGGCAAATAAAGACGTTATTGCAAGCCCAGAAGCCAATCTTAATCCTATAATTTACCACCTTTATTTTATTCAATTTTTTTTTATTTAAATTATAAAAAATTTTTATTCATGATATCTACGAATACACACCTATAAAAACTTTCCAACTAAAATTTAAAATCAATAGGATGATTATAAAAAATAATTTTAATTCATTTCAGAAGAATAATTTTCTATGTATGATGTAATTATTATTGGTGCTGGAATTGCAGGAGCAACATTTGCATCTAAAATGTCTAAATACGCTAAAACACTTCTAATAGAAGCCCAAGATTACCGTAATGAAATTCCAATAAGAACAAATATATTTCCTGAGCATAATAGACCCTTTATTAAAGATGAAATTGATTGGAATAACAAAAAAATCTTTCCAAGGTTTCACATTATATCCAATTATATGAGTGATGAGTTCAATGGTGTTATTGATTCTACGGAATTTGGAATTCCACTAGGAAATATTTGTTATACTGAAAACATTATAGAAGCATTTATTAATCAACTTGAAGAACAGGGAGGTGAATTTAAATCAAATGAAAAAATCTCTAAAATTAATAGACACACTAATCACTTAGAACTGATAAATGATAAGGGGGAATTATATAAAACTAAAGTCCTAGCTTTAGCAACTGGCTCACGTGGTTTTGATTTACAACGATCTTTAGGATTTGAAATTCCAGATCATTACCTAGGGACCTTTCTCCATTTATTTGGTGATGAGGATAAAATCAATGAAAATTTAGAGTATGATTATACTTTCCATATTAATCCTAAAATTTCGCGTGATGGTCCTTTCTTCTTCAATAAAGGAGTAGAGCGTATTTCTACTGGATATTTAGGCCAGAAAGGTGAAACTAAAGAAAGCATCCTTTCTAAACTCGAGAGAATTTTAAAAAATTACCAACCAATCCAACCAATTTTGAATGGATTAAATTATGATTTGTCAACTGCAATAGTAGGCGATATATCTAAACACCCTATTAAAAGTTTCACTAAAGACCGAGTTCTTGTTCTTGGTGAAGCTGCAGGATTGGTAACTGCTTTTTTTTACGAAGGATTATTACCTGGAGTTGCATGTGCAGATATTGCAACTAAAACCTTAATACCATTATTTGAAAAGGATAGCAAATTTACCAACTCCGATTTGCAAAAGTATGATCAAGAAGTCAGACGGGTTTTATTAACTTATTTTAAAAATGGAAATGCCCTTGAGTACTTGATTTATAATGAAGGCTCTCATGTGAAGACTCTATGGAGATTATATACAGAACTTCTTAAAGAAAATAAATTAGCAAGACAATACATTTATGAAGCATATATCAATCACGATTTATCAACTCATAATACCAGTAATGATAGATATGTTGGAGAAAAATGGTTTGGTAAACTTCCTACCCTTTCAAAAATAACACTAAGTCCAAAATTCCTTAGGGCTCTGTTATTATAAGAATTTATTAATCGTATATGAATTCCTATTGTAATAAAAAAAGGAGGGAAATAAATTTATCGTTCCTCGATTAACTTGTCTACAGCATAATACTCCTCAATAACCCAGTTAAGAATTTTTGAAACGACATCTTCACAGTTTTTAGGATTCTCAGTATTGGTAAAAATGTCTTTCAAATCAAAATATGGTAATCCAATTCGAGTATATTGCAATCGTTCTCTTTCGAGTCCGTTTTTTAAGAGATGCACGTTGACTACCTCCCTGATTAACGGAGCGGTGATTATTTTCAAGTTCGCAGAGATTAGAAATCGAATTACTTGTTCCATTATCTTATGAGCATTATTTTTCGATATTTTAGTTTCTTTTAGTAGGGATTGATAGATAAGTTCAGGATTAAAAATACTAGTACCAAACCTAGTGAGTACTAATGGCAAAAATTTCCTAAGATCTGTGTTCGTTTTTTCAATTTTATTTCCTTTTATTGACACAACATTTTTTAAATATCAATATATTTAAACAAAAAAAAAAGTAGGAAAGTAATATTAAGGATAAACAAAAATAAAAACATATAAAAATATAGTATATTGCAAAATATT
>JBHLQA010000304.1:0-4758 GCA_048885285.1 Candidatus Odinarchaeota archaeon | reverse complement strand
TAGGTTTAGGAGTATTTTTGAATCAATGGAATATGTTGAACTTGATTTTTTAGGAACAACAGCAGAAATTAATCCTTATTTTTTAGAGTTATATGAAGAAGTAACAAGCCATCAAATTAAAAGATAAAAATGATATTGGTTTTGGGAGATTTTATGGTTCTACTATTATTAAATAAGAAAGTTAAAAAAATATTTGCTGTTGAATTAAATCCAGGATTGGTTTCCAAAGCTTTGAGTATAATAAATTATGATATTCCTTTAAATCTATAATTATCTGTGCTGATTGGTTTCAATTTTCCATCCCGAATGATGTAATGATTATTACATGTTTATGTAATAGCCCAGAAATCCCCTCATGGTGGTACATTTATTAAATTATTGTTGGAACCACCACAGGAATTTTAATTATCAATAAAAAGAATAAGTAACAATCATCCAAAAGAAAATATAGAAATAGCTAGAACTTAAATAAAAAAACTTTATTATATTTTTATAGTCAAAATCCTAAGAAATCCGTTAAAAGTTCTAAAAGGATGATAATGAAGGGAGTTAATATTGATCTAACCAGAGAACAGTGGAAGATATGCATGGAATATCTGTTAATTGATGCGGATAAAAATCAAGAAATTATTAAAAAGTTTGAAGAGTATGCGTTATTCAGACACTGGCGTTCAGAAGTACAAGCATTTAAACTAGAAAAAATATTAAATGTATGAAATGGGAATGAACTCTAATTAAAAAAGGACTAGTAATATATTTCTTGAAAATAACTCAAATATAATTTTGAGTTTATTATTACACAATGCACTTAAATAAAAATGCTTTAAGTATTACTCTAAGCTCATTAAAGCGCAAATCATAAATATAAAACCTTTTATTTTGTTCTTATATGATAAATAGTATAATCTAAAACCGTTCCAACAATTACTAATATAAAGAAACTACAAATTGAAACATTTTGAATCAAATATTCGTTAGGTGGAAGAATTTCAAAGTATAATATTGTAAGAATAAATAAATACACTAGAAATGAAGTCCAAAGAGCTAAAGTTGTTGTTTTAACTGGATTTTTTAACATAATACTAATTATTAATCCCATAGCAGCATAAATAAGAATTATAATAAGAGGGATTGGAACCCTTTCAATTAAAGGTGGAGTTAACCATACATACATAGTGTATACTATTACACTGAATATTAAGAAATAATTTACATAATACAGCAAACGTCTTATCATCGTTTTTTCTTGATCGAATTTATACCATAAAACCCCAAATGGGATAAATATTATCCAAGCATATATTAATAATAATGCATCAAAAAATGTAAATCCAGCATTTATAAGATAATGTGTACCTCTCCATGCAAAGATTATGCCGTAACCGAATATTTGCGTAAGTAAAATATGATAAGTTGACTTTCCAATTAATGAAATCATCCGTGAAAATCTATTTTCCGAGTATTGTGGTAAAATAATCATTACCAAGAGAAATAATACTGCTGAATAAGGGAATACTAAGAAATGATAATCTCCTCTAATTAATGGAATATCAATTGGAATATCATTAATGGCAAGACGAAATCCAAAGAATTGGTATAAGATAATATAAGTCAAACTAATTGGGAATAAAATCCAAATAAACAAATTACGTTTTGAAAAAGGTTTAGGATTAAATGAAAACCAAAGCCCTAGACCAATTGCAGATAAATAGAATGGAAAACTTGACATAATAATACTTAAATTATGATATTTCACTAAGTTAATATTAAAAAATTCATCATATAAATTTCCGATAAAGAAAAATACAAATAATTGGAATACGATTTCAACTGCATAGCAAACAATTAATGTAAGTACTTGTTTTCTTGTAAAAGCCCAATAAACTAATGGAAAAAGTAGAATAGATCCAAAAATTACTGGTATAAACCAATTCCCAGGACCCCAAAATGGTAAAATACCTGTAAATAATTGTATAACCCCATGATCTGGATAGTATTGCCCATAGTACATTACTGTAATATTAAACTGATAAAAAATTAACCCTATTAGTGTAGAAAAGCCATAAAGCACTAGAAAAGGTATAATATATCTTAAGATTTTACTTTTAAAATAACTCCATGAATACAATTCTTTTAATTTAGTAAATCCTTTTCTCTGAAAAGAAATTCCCATATTGAATCCCATTATAATTAAAAATACTGGAATTGATATGCGTTCCCATAATGCCACTCCAATCTGACTTTTAATCCCCCAAGCTACTATATGATCAAAGATCACTAAGAAAATCATTACTGTCTTTAAAAAGTCTATTTGGAAAAAATTTTTCCCTCTTTCTTCCAAGATTTCTGTATCTTTCTTAATTAAAACTCTTTCAGTTAATGGTTTTCTTTTTGACAATGTTCTATGTCAACTTTTAGTAAAAATTTAAGAATTATAATATTATTTATTTGAAGATTATTGAAATATTAGAAATAAGTAATCCAATTTTTATAATTCTTTCAGATTAACCTAATCTAAATAGAAGATTATTTTTTTAAAGTATTGATTCATATCACCTACATATTACCTAAAATCATATATAATTTGGAAAATACCTAAATTTTTAAATAAAATTTGAACACATTAATTATTTAAGTAGATTAAAAAAAGAATATAGAGAATTGTATAAAAGTGGGTACCGACAAAAATCAATCACTTTTAGAAAAACAACTAAAAACATTAGGTCAAAAGATTAGAATTGACATATTAAAGAAATTAAAAAATGTCCAATCTCCATTATCATTTTCAAAGCTACAAAAAGATGTTTTAGGTCATAATCTTTCTTCTGTAAATTTATCTTTTCATTTAAACACATTAAAGGAAAGCGAATTAATTATAACTTCTGATGAGGGATACTCCATTTCACCTTTAGGTGAAAAAATAATTGATAAGATTTTATCTATTGAAGAAATCCTTAACAAACAAAATAAAACAATAATGATTCGAACTTCCAAATATTCTAAAGAATTATTTGATACAAGTAAGATTGAGGAATACCTTGTAAATGAGGGAGATTTAGAGCGATATTTAGCTAAACAAATATCTCATGAAGTAGAAGAACGGCTTTCTAGAACAAATATAGAATATATGACCGCACCTTTAATGCGGGAATTTATTAATGTTGTTTTACTCGAAAATGGATTAGAAGAGGTTAGACATAGATTAACTCGATTAGGAACACCCCCGTTTGAAGTATCTCAACTATTTAATTCTAAAGAAAAACAGTTTTTACCTGAAGCTTTTATAAAAAGGCTAGGATCTGATGTTTCTGAGCAATTTTTACTATTAAATTTGCTTCCTAAAAATTTAGCTGATTTATATTTATCGGGTGAAATTGCTCTATTGCATCTAAATTATTGGAGTCTAAGGCCATTAAGTATTTATCTTAATACTAAAACTCTAATTGATTATTTATCCAAAAAAAATTCAATTGATCTTCAAAATGATGTTAGTAAGAGTAAATTAAACAATATAATTTCTCAGCTTATAGATATTTTATATCAATTGAAAAATTTTTATTCTGAAGACTTACTGTTAGGAGAATTCAATACTTACTTTCTTTCTTGTTTTTCTTCATCTAAAATAAAATTATCCCAGTTTAATATATTAGCATCCCAATTACTCCGATTCAATACTATTTTTAATGATGGTAAATCTCACTTATCTTTAGGATTCAATAACAATGGAAAAACATCAGATAATCTTCTAAATCTTTCTCAAGTTGATAAGGAATTCTATCATTCCATGATTTTTCGAAGTAAAGATCGTATTAAACCTCTATTACTTTTAAATATATCAGATAATTATTTATTGGATTCAAAAAATAGTCTTTTAAAATATTATATTGAAGAAACCAACAAGGGAAATCTCTTTCTATGCAATTCGAATATAAATAATTTGTTGAATTCTTCGATCATTCAAATCCCTGATATTTACAATAACATTATTATATTAGATAAAATTTTAATAAATTTGCACAGAATATCAGAAGTAGCAAAACAAAATGATGATAAATTTTTAGAAATATTGGAAAATAAGTTAAATTCCGTATTTGAATTTTTTAAATATAAAGAGAAATTGGTAAGAAAGAAGTTGCGTTCTCTTAAACAATGGGTAATTATTGGTTCAGAAATTCTAAATCAACATAATGAAGATCTAATAAGGAACTCCCTGAAATCTATTAGTTTTTTCGGATTAAATGAAGCAATCCTGAATCATTGTGGAATCGAACTTGATAGGACAGAAAATAGTAAGAAATTTGCTTTTAATGTTTTATCTTTAATGAGAGAATTAATTGAGGAAAAAAATGAACTTGATGGAAATAATTTTATTCTAAGTCAACCTCATTATGATTCATATCTAAAAGATACATGGTATAATGGTAGTTTAGAATTAAATAGATATAAAAATCATTATTCCTCAAAATTGATTAGGAATGAATCAAAACTTTCTCTAAATAAAAAGATATCTCTATTTAAAAGATTTCAAAAAATTTTCAATGGAGGTACATTATTTTTAGAAAAAATTAATACGAATGAATTATCTGTTCATGAATTGTTGAAAAATCTTTTTAAATCCGAAATAAAGTATATATCTCTTAAGGATTGTTTTTTTGAATAGTAAAATAAAATTTTTTTAGTACCGTAAGAATTAATCAGTCATTAACTCAGCTAGTATAGCTTTTCTCATTGGAATTCCATAAAATGTTTGTTTAAAAT
>JBHLQA010000303.1:0-4764 GCA_048885285.1 Candidatus Odinarchaeota archaeon | reverse complement strand
TTCCGATCTTTTTTTTAACTTTTTGCACTTTTCCTAAGGCATTAGCAATAGCTTCTGCGGCCTTAGCCTTTTCTGTTATTATTAGTGTTGACATTATGTAGTTTCATACTTAGCGTATAATATTTTAATTTAATTTCTAAGAGATGATTAATTTATTATTATGGATAAATAAATTTCTGTTTAATATTAAAGAAAAAATTGATTACAATAGAATTTAAATCATTATAATATAATTGTTTTAAAAAAAAATCTTGAGAATAAAATTTGAGTACTCTTAGGATTTATATAGGGATTGAAAAAATAAATGTGGTTCCTTTATTAAGTCCCTTTGATTCTGCCCAGATTCTACCTCCATGGGTCGTAATAATTCCCTTAGTTATGTATAGCCCTAGACCTGTTCCAGAGTCTTTAATATTAATATTCTTAGTTGATATTGTGGGCTTTATTCTTTCAAATTTTTTGAATAATCTTCCAATTTCATCTTGAGTTAATCCAACTCCATTATCTTTTACCTTAAAGAAATATTCGTAATCCTTCTTAGTAGCAGAAATCTCAATCCAACCATAATCTGATGTATATTTAATAGCATTTGATATTAAATTAGTAAAAACTGTGGAGATACGCATAGGATCAGCATTTAATAATATTTCATGTTCAATATTCAATATGATTTCGAGATTTTTTTCATTGATAAGATAACTAAGCTCATCAAGACAATTATTGATAATCTTACTTACATTTACTAACTCTTTCTTTAGTTTAAGCACATTTTCATCAATTTTCATGACATCTAATAATTGATCCATTAATATTTCTAATCGTTTAACATTTCTTTGAACGATTAGTAAATCTCTTGTAATTTCTGTTTTAAGATATTCTCGATGTTTCATTAAAATATAATCCGTATATCCTGAAATTGATATTAATGGTGTTTTTAATTCATGAGCAGCCATAGTAATAAAGTCATTCTTAATTTTATCTAATTTTTTTAATTCAATATTCTGTTGACGCAATTTCTTTTCTGATTCTAATAATTCTTGCTCTAATCTAAATTTCTCAGTTACATCAGAAAAGGTACCTTCAATAGCAATTGGATTATTATTTTCATCCTTTATTAAACGAGCATTAACTTGTACAACGATTTTTTCTTTATCTTTTCTTATAAGATGCAAAATATGATTTCTAATATATCCATCTTTCAATGATTTTTCTAGATATTCTTCTCTATCAATAGAATTCTCCCAAAAGAAAGGAGGTGGTTGACCAATTAGATTTTCATGAATATCATATCCTACTATTTTATTAAAAGCAGGATTGTGATATAATAAGTTTCCTTTCCATTTGACTTTATAATATGCAACCTCTAAATTCATTATCATGTCTCGAAAATTTTCTTCAGATTCCTTTAATTGCTTCTCAGCTAATATTTTATCGGTAATATCAATTGTCATTGCTAAATCTGCAGGATGACCTTTATAATTAATTGTTTTTGAGAAAGACTCAATCCACCTGACTTCCCCATCTTTTCTTATTATTCTATAAATATATTGATGGATTACGTTTGGATCACCTGTTTGCTTTTTAATTGCTTGTTCCCAAGTAAATTCCAGATCATCGGGATGAGTAATTATTGTAAATTTATTAGGAGACCAATTTTTTATTTCCTCTGCTGAGTATCCACTCGTCTCAACAACTTTTTTATTAAAATATTTTAATAATCCATCTTGTATTATAAATATCCCCATCAACGACTGTTCAGTGATATTTCTAAACTTTTCTTCTGATTCTTTTAATTCTTGCTCAACTTTTATCTTATCAGTAATATCAACTGTCATTGCTAAATCTGCAGGATGACCTTCATAATTTATTGTTTTAGCAAATATTTCAAGCCATTTAATGACTCCATCTTTCGTTATTATTCTATATTGATACTGATTTATAACATCTGGATCTCCAGCTTGTTTTTTTTGTGCTTGTTCCATCACAAATTCTCGATCTTCAGGATGTAAAGTTTTTGCAAATTCATTAGGAACCCAACTTTCAATCTCTTCTACTGAATATCCAGTAGTCTCAGTAACTCTATCATTAAAATATTTCAATAATCCATCTTGCAAAATCATTATCCCCATTAAGGAGTTTTCCGCTATATTTCTAAATTTTTCTTCCGATTCTTTTAATTCTTGCTCAGCCTTTATTTTTTCAGATATGTCTCTTATAATTGTAATAATTTGATTAACGGATCCTTCGCTAAAAATTGGAATTTTTCTAGTTTCTGTGAATATTTCTTTCCCATTTAAAATAAAACTTTCCTCTGTGAGTAGTATCTTCCCATTATTAAATACATCTTCATATTCTTTATAAACCTTATCATGCAAAAAAGGAAATGCTTCAAATACTTTTTTATTAACAATCTGCTTCTCAATATCTAGTTCAGCAAGCCAAGAAATAAATGCATTATTTGATAAAATAATTTCCAAATCCTTATTAACGACGTGCAATGGATCATTTAGTGAATTAATAGTAGTACGATATTGCTGTTCAGATTCTATTAAATCCTTTGTCTTCTCGAATACTTTTTGTTCTAATTCTCTATTTAAAACAGTTAATTCTTCTTGAGATTTCTTTAATTCTTGTTCAGCTATCTTTTTTTCAGTAATATCTTGTATTGATATTTGAAAAATATTCTCTCCATCAATCTCAACTATGGAATCATCTATACTAATCCATATTAAAGCCCCATCTCTAGATCGCGAAATTTGAATCTCTATGGGTTTAGGGATAATTCCTTTTAAAACAGATTGATATCTCTGTTTAAATATAGGAATTATTTTTTCTGGTTTTAAACCTATCTCTAAAAAGTTTTTATTTTTAAGATCTTCTATTTTTCTACTAAATATTTTCTCAGTAGCTTGATTACAATCAATAATTTTTCCTTTTCTATCAATTAAAATGATTGAATACGAAGAATTTTCAAATAGATGACGGTAATTTTTTTCAGATTCTCTTAATTTTTGCTCAGTTAATTTTCGATCAGTTATATCTTCATAGGTAATTAAAATTCCTACTACATTATTTTTTGAATCATGTAGTGGAATTCTATTAATTTCGAACCAAGTCTGATGGTTTTTAGAAAAATTTATTGATTCAATTGCATGATATTGAGGTTTATCATGTCTTATAACTTCTTGTTCTTTGTCTATGAAAGTATGAAATTTTCCCTTATGCCAAATAAGATTTTCATCTCTTCGACCAATAATACTCATTGGTTCTGTCAATTTATTTAAAAAAGCAAAATTTTTATTACACCCCATATAGACCAAATTTATGTCTTTCCAACATATTAGTTGAGGTATATTATCAAAAACTAATTGAATCATTTCTGATGTCTGCTGCACCATATTTATTCCTTTTCTTGATTGAATCAATCTCCAAAATTGTATTTCTGGTAAAGAATCTATTATTTCATAAAAACTTGCTTGACTCCTTTTTAAATCAAGTTCAAGTTTCTTATATTTAGAAATGTCTCTGCAAATCAATAATACTTTTTTTTTTCTATCTTCACTATCAATAAAACTCTTTCCTTTAATTTCAAAGCATTTGAATGGTTTACCGTCATATTTTAATTGAATTTCTTCAGAACCATAACCTGTTCTAAATATGTCTTTCAAAAGTCTGGATACTCGTTCGAAATCTTGTGGATGCACATAATCATTAATTTTTTTACTAATGGGATATTGCTGAAAGTTATTATATTCACAGTTGTATTTCTCATTAAGAATGAATATAAGATCTTCTACATTCTCCGATAATATTCGACCTATCTTACTGTGTTTCATAAGAGGATTTGTCATTATTGTAAATTACCACTTTTTTTTTAGATTTACATAATATATAAGTATTCGAGAAATCTATTATTTCTCATATTAAAATTATTAGGTTTAAAATATATTTTTTACTAATAAAGGCTTTGTACTAGAAAATATCATGAAGAAATAGTAGTAAATAGTAATTTTAAAAAATCTACCCTAGATTTCCTGCCCATCCTCTAACCAATTTTCGCATTTTTTCTTGCTTTAGAATTATTTTATTTAGTTGATCTTCCGATTTATTAGTCAAATCATAAAATTCAGGAAGGAAATTATATTTTAAAAATATCTCTTTAGTTTCTTTTGATATTAAACTATCGTTAAATTCTTTTTTATCATCTTGTAAATCTTTAAAATAAGCTTCCCATTTAGTTAAAAATTCTTTGATATTTTGTTTTTGCTGAAAAATAGGTAATAGTCCTAAACTATTTGAAGTTGTAACAGCAACATTAGCTCTAGGTATTGTAAATTTATTTCCATTGAAGGAAATAGCAATTCCTCCTTCATTTTTTACTCTTTCGAGCATATTAATATCAGTAATTGAATCTCCTAAAGCAGTTATTTCAGAAATTGGAATTTTAGTTCGTTTTGATATATCTTCAATAGCTGCTTCTTTTCTTTTTCCTCCAACAACTCTTATTTCATTCATAACCGCTATATAATCCGATTCTTGATTTTTCCAGAAGAATCTATCTAAATCATCAATAACAAACTTCAGATTAAAATTATTGGAAAGATACTTCTTGAATATATCTTGTATTAATATATCTATATTACTATTAATGTCCATTAATCCTTCTTTTAATTGATTGATGTTTAATTTTGTACAGTAGATATTATCTTTTGGAATATTTAATTCTTCAGCAACAGTATAAGCAAATGGAGAATAACTAGTAGA
>JBHLQA010000302.1:0-4768 GCA_048885285.1 Candidatus Odinarchaeota archaeon | reverse complement strand
AAAATCTCAGATAGTATCAAAAGCACCAAAATCCACCATTAGAGAACTATTTGATCTTGCTTCAGGGCGTTCAGATGTTATCAGTCTTGGAATTGGGCAACCTGATTTTATCACCCCTGAACCAGCAATACAGGGAAATATTGAAGCATTAAAAAATAAAATTACGATGTATGCACCTACTAGGGGCGTTCCAGAATTATTAGAATTACTGGAAAAAAAAGTCTATAAGACAAATAATATTAAAGCCAATTGGAAAGATAATATAATAGTGACAAATGGAGGTAGTCAAGCAATTACTTTAGCATTTGCCTCTATTTTTAATCCTGGTGATGAGTTGATAATTTCTTCACCGAATTTTATATCTTATTTCTATTGTGCTTTATTTTTTGGTGCTAAAGTAATAGAAATTGAAAGAAATAAAGACTTTAGTATTAATATTGAACGAATACAAGATGCAATTACACCCAAAACTAAGGCGATTCTCATTAATTCCCCTAATAATCCAACCGGTTATGCTTTATCATCATCAGAATTGAAAAAAATTGTTGAGATAATCATTAAAAATGATTTGTATTTAATTTCAGATGAAGTATATGAAAATTATATCTATGATGGATTAAATCATATAAGTCCCGCTTCTCTAAAAGACATGTTTGAAAGAACTATTACTTTAAATGCAATGTCAAAATTATTTTCAGCTACAGGATTCAGAATTGGGTATGTTATCGCTTCAAAAGAAATTATAGATTTAATGGAAAAATATCACCAATATACTGTGGCGGGAACTAATCATGCTGCCCAATATGGATTTATAGAAGCATTAAAAATGGATACTAGTTTTTTTAAAGAAATTTGGAATAGTTTTGACGAGAGAAGAAATTTAGTTTGTATTAGGCTAAAAGAAATTGGTTTTAACCTTGTAAAGCCACGTGGAGCTTTTTATGTAATGCCCTCAACAAAAAATTTTATGTTAAATGGGAAAGAATTTTCACTAAAACTTATGAAAGAGGAGGCAGTTGCAGTTGTTCCTGGTGGTATTTTTGGTTCCTTTTCTGACTATATGATAAGGATATCCTATGCAACTGAAATGGAAAAACTTAAGGAAGCAATGAATAGAATAGAAAAGTTTGTTCAAAATTTGTAATTCTTATTTATAAAGATCTCCATAACAAATGTTAAAATTATAGATAGTAAAAAGAGGTTTCTTTTTGCAGTTCATTAATTTAGAACCAATAATTTAGGTAAAAATATAGAAAATTCTTATGAAAAACATAGCTATCGATATAAATCAGTCTGAGATTCTTTTATATTTCTGGATTCAGTTATTTGCTTAGCCATGTTTTTATACTTTTCTATAATTTCTCTGGGTAAGGTAGACTTTATTTTACTCAATGCAAACTCAAAATGTTTATTTTCAATGGTTTTAAGTTCTGTCATTTTTTCTCTAATTGCCTGCATTCCTGCTTCACGGCACACATTTTCTAAATCTGCGCCACTATATCCTTCGGTAATCTGAGCAATTCTTTTTAAAGAAATATTTTCATCTAATGGCATGAGTTTTGTATGAACTTTTAATATCTTTAATCTGGCTTCATAATCAGGTGATTCAACAAAAATTAATCTATCAAACCTACCTGGTCTTAAAAAAGCAGAATCAACGATATCGGGACGATTTGTACTTGCAATTATGACAATTCCTTTCCGATTTTCAATTCCATCCATTTCAACTAATATTTGATTTACAATTGAGGCAAAAGTATGTGTTCCTTCATAATTACCTCTACCTGAAGAAATAGCATCGATCTCATCGAAATATAATATTGAAGGAGCTGCTTGTCGAGCTTTTCTAAATATTTCTCTAACCGCTTTTTCACTTTCACCAACCCATTTGGAATAGATTTCTGGTCCTTTTATTGCTATAAAATTTGATTGACTTTCATTAGCAATCGCTTTGGCTAATAGGGTCTTTCCACATCCTGGAGGACCAAATAGAAGAATCCCATTAAGTGGTCGTATTCCTGCCCTCTCAAATAGTTTAGGATAAGTTAAAGGCCATTCCACAGCTTCTATTAATTCTTGTTTAATTTCTTCTAATCCTCCTATATCTTCCCATCCAACATCTGGAATTTCAACCATTACCTCTCGCATTGCTGAAGGTTCAATTAAATTAATTGCTTTAATAAAATCTCCATCCTCTATTTTTAATTCTTGGATGATCTCACTTGGAATAGGTTCATCTAAATTAATTTTAGGTAATATTCTTCTTAATGAAAACATTGCAGCTTCTCTGCAAACTGCCATAATATCTGCACCTACAAATCCGTGTGTTATTTCTGCATATCTATCAAGATCAACATTATCCTCAATTGGCATTCCTCTGGTATGTATTTGAAAAATTTCTTTTCTCCCTTTATTATTTGGTACACCAAATTCAATTTCTCTGTCGAATCTTCCTGGTCTTCTTAATGCTTCATCAATAGTATTAACTCTATTGGTAGCACCAACACAAATAATTTCTCCTCGACCACGTAAACCATCCATTAATGACAATAACTGAGAAACTACACGTCTTTCGACCTCTCCTGATGTATCCACCCTTTTTGGGGCGATCGAATCAATTTCATCAATAAATATAATAGAAGGAGCATTTTCTTCAGCTTCTCTAAAAATATCGCGAAGTCTTCCTTCACTGGCACCATAAAACTTACTCATTATTTCAGGACCATTTATCGTTATAAAATTAGCATTTGATTCTTGAGAAACGGCTTTTGCCATAAGTGTTTTACCTGTACCTGAAGGTCCATAAAATAATACTCCCTTTGGAGGATCTATATTTAATCTATGGAATAGTTCAGGATGTTTTAAAGGTAACTCAACCATCTCTCTAATTCTTTGAATTTCATCTGTTAAACCTCCAACATCATCGTAAGTTACCACACCACCGGATATATTTAGAACAGCAACCCTTTTATTAACTTTAATTATAGTATCTCTTGTTATTTTTACAACTTTATCTCTGGGTCTTAGATTTTCGACAATCAACCTTAATGTTCCTAAAGTTGGTCTTCTTTTCCCCCCCATCTGAAACATTTTCATAATGTCAGACATAGGATTTTCTGAATCTTCCTTTTGGACAAATGTCCCTAATACATCCACAATATCTCCGATTACTACGGGTTTATCAATCAATTTTCCCTTTATTGCCTCTGCTTGCCTCTTTAAATCAATATTGGGACGTGTTGGAGTTAAAACAATTTCAATTGCAGGATATACTTCAGCAAGTTGAATTGTTATAAATTCTCCTATTGTTGCACCTACATTAAGCCGTTGAAGTCCATCTAATCTAATTACTCCTTTTCCTCTATCTTGAACAGAAGAAACAGCAATACCAGTTGTCTTTTTTTTACCTCTAATCTCAATAATATCACCTGTATTTAATTTTAGTTCGAACATTACATCCTGATCTATATAACAAAGAGAACGTCCACTTCGGCTCTTTTCTAATCTCTCTATTCTTAGTTTAGCTATTTTTTTCGGGATTTTTTCTTGTGACATTTTCAATTAACAAATCAGTTATCAAATTTTAAAAATAAAATAATCTAAATACAAGTTAAAAAAGTAATAATGTTTTATTTTCTTTTTCTTTAATTTATAAAACATATAAAATATCAGAATTTTTCTGGAATTTTTAAGCTTAAATGCTTTTCTAAAAACTTTTTAAATCTTTTTAAAATTTCAGATTCTCTAAGTGCTTTATTTTTGTTTTTTTTTACATAATCTTTTCTTAATTTAATAATCCTCTTTTTAAAAGGCATATATGCCGAATCAAGCAAGAGTTTACTTACATATAATCTTGTAATTCTATCTAAGCTTTCATTATTTATATTTGATGCATTATTATTCATCTCTACTATTTTTGATTTAGATTTAGTAAGCTCTCTTTTTTCTTGAATTTTAGTTAAGGTTTCGTTAAGTATCTGATTAAAATCCGTAACTTGTGAAAGGTCATATACAACGTCTGGTATATCCCATTTATACTTATTAAACTTATCAAATCTTTTATTAATTTTATAAATGACTGTGTTTGGAATTGGAAGGCCTCTTTTTTCATTCCATTTTAAGCAGATTTCAATAGGAGTTGCTATATGAATAATAAAAAGAAATAAGTTAAGATTTTCAGCAATATCTTTTAATTCATGCCTCATACTTGTATAATAGTTTAAATCATCGCTAATAACAATATTTCCTTTTTTTAATTCATTCCTTATTATTTTTAGATTTTCTTTCCTTATGATTTGTTCTTTTTCATGATCAAATTTTTCTGGAATCAGATTATATCTTATTAAGTCTGGATCTATAATCATAATATTCAAATTTTCAAATTTTTTTTTAAGGGCTATTTTTAATTTATTAGCAAAATTACTTTTTCCCGACGCTGGTAATCCTACTAAGCAAATTAAAAAATTTTGGTTAGCCAATAATCAAATCAACTAATTTATATCAATAGTTATGCTTTTTATTAATTCCTTTTTTTGCTGTCTTGAAAATGATTTTATCTCTGATTCTCTTCTCATTGCTTCCCTTCTATTTTGATAAGATTCAAAATATTTTAATTCGATATGTTTTTTACCCCGACAAAACTTAGCCCCTGTTCCATTCCTATGTTCATGCCATCTTCTATAGAGATTATTTGTATATCCCGTATAATACATTATTTTTCCGTTCTTCGCAACAACTTCTAAAATATACACATAGTAAACAACCATAT
>JBHLQA010000301.1:0-4770 GCA_048885285.1 Candidatus Odinarchaeota archaeon | reverse complement strand
CATGGATTGTATGCCTAAAACTAAGAGTATTCCTAAAGAAAGCATTGTAATTCCGAAAGTCCAAAGAGATACTCCAGCACCCCACCAAAGATCAACTGGAGATTCAGTATAATTAACTGAACCGCTCATCCAGCTATAAGTAATTACACCAGCGGTTTCAAGACTACCCCATGGAGTGAATATAGATATAATTAAAAGGATCACAGCAATTATGGCATATAACCAAGTATCTTCCTTTAAATTTATTTTTACCATATTTTTCAACTCTTTTTGAATTTTAAATATTTTTGAATTAATTCTTCTCAAAATTTCCTAAAATTTTTTTTAATATAGAGTTTTTTAGTATTTATTTTAAGTACTATATAATTTTAATTTGACAAAATTAAAATTGAAGGTAAATTATTTTACCCTATTTAAAAGCTTTTACATATCATTTATTATATGCTTAATAGCATATGTTTTCCTAAATGAATTCATGAAGGATATATGTATATCTGATTAAAATTTGAAACTCTTTTTTTTGATATGAGATGATTTTATTCATAGATCAAAAATTGAGTTATCTATTTGATTAGATAAATATTTGATTTTTCAAATTTTAAAATTAATATTATTCTTACCAGATATAATATCAACAGTTAATAAAAAATCAACTTTATATTTATTAGGAATAACAAGAATAACTTATTAAGGAGTTGATTAAATTTGAAAATTGGACTCTTTGTCTGTGATTGTGGTAAAAATATTAGTGGTGTAATAAATATTGAGAATTTGGTTAACCACTTTGAAAAGTATCCTAATTTACATATAATTAGAGATCAATATATGTGTTCTGAATTAGGATTAAATAAGATTATTAATGAAATTAGACAGAAAAAAATCGATCGTATAGTTATTGCAGCTTGTTCATTTAAATTACATGGACTATTGTTTCGTAAAACAATTGAAAAAGCAGGAATTAATCAATTTATGGTATCTTTTGCTAATATACGAGAACAAAATTCATGGGTTCATTATGATAATCCAGAAAAAGCTACAAAAAAAGCAATTGATCAAATAAATATGGCAATTGAACATGTTAAACTTTTAGAACCATTAGAAGTGCAATATTCAGAAATTACACCTTCTGTTTTAATCATTGGAGGTGGAATTGCAGGGATTAAAGCGGCATTAGCAATTGCAGATACTGGAAATAAAGTATATTTAGTTGAAAAGGAAACTACAATAGGGGGTCACATGGCTCTTTTTGATAAAACATTTCCCACACTTGATTGTTCAATATGTATACTTGGACCCTTGATGACGGAGATTAACAATCATCCTAATATTGAGTTATTAACTTATTCTACAGTAGAGAAGGTAGAAGGATATATAGGAAATTTTGATGTGTCTATAAAGAAAAAACCTCGATTTATAAAAGAAGAAAATTGTGTTGGCTGTTTTGATATCTGCAGAGATGTATGTCCAATCGAGATTGAAGATACCTTTTTCCCAAGGAAAGCTATAGATGTTCCTTATCCTCAAGCAATACCCTTATATCCGAATATTTTAGAAGATTATTGTATAGGATGCAAAGCATGTGCTCAAGCTTGTGGAGAAAGAGACGCTATTGATTTTGAACAAAAACCTGAATTTATTAATATTAAAGTTGGGGCAATAATAGTTGCAACAGGCTTAAAAACATTTGATCCTTCAATTTTAGCAGAATATAGCTATGAAAAATACCCTGATGTGGTAACTACCATGCAAATAGAGCGATTACTCAATAATGATGGTCCAACTCAAGGTAAATTAGTTAGACCTTCTGATGGGCAAGTACCTAAAAAAGTATCTTTTATTTTATGTGTTGGTTCTCGTAATAAAAAAATTCAGCATGAATATTGTAGTCAAGTATGTTGCAATGTAGCCATAAAACAAGCAGTTTTGATTAAAAAAGAAAATCCAAATATCTCAATTAATATCTATTATACAGATATTAGAGCTGTTGGTAAAAATTGCGAGGAATTTTATAATAGAGCTCGAGAAGTTTTTGGTGTACGTTTTATAAAAAGTAGTATCTCTTCAATATTAAAAAACGATACTTCAAATGAATTAATAGTTCGTGGAGAAGATATAATTGAAGATTCTATATTTGAGAATAAAACGGATTTAGTTGTTTTAGCAGTAGGTATAGAACCCGCTGAAGGAACAGATGAATTGAGTCAAATATTAAACATTTCTCAAGATCCTAATGGGTTTTTATTAGAACGCCATCTTAAAATCAGACCTTCTGAAACTCTTGTAAGTGGTATTTATTTAGCTGGAGCAATCCAAGGACCGAAAGATATACCCTCCAGTATTGCTCAAGCAGAAAGTGCTGCTGCTAAAGCATTAGCATTAATTTCTCGTAAAAAGGTTGAATTAGATCCTCATATAGTCCATTTCAATAAAGAAAAATGTAATCTTTGTAGATTATGTGAAAATATTTGTGAATATAATGCCTTAAAAATTGAAAATAATGAATTAAAAATTATTCATGCAAATTGTGCAGGATGTGGTGCTTGCGTAGCAATGTGTCCTTATGATGCCCTCTTTATTCCTGGATTTCGTAAAAATCAAATTTCCGCTCAATTACAGATTATGTTAAAAGAAAAGAAAGAATCACCATTAATAGTAGCATTCTTATGCAACTGGTGTTCATATGTGGGAGCAGATTTAGCGGGAACAAGTAAGATTATTTATCCAACTAATGTAAGAACTATTCATGTTATGTGTACGGCTATGCTTAATCCATCCTTAATATTCGAAAGTTTCTTCTATGGTGCTGATGGTGTTTTAATAGCGGGGTGTTATCCTCAAGATTGTCATTACGATACTGGATTTATGAAAGCAGAAACCAGATATGAGAGTATGAGAGAAATGTTAGCAGAAGCAAATATTAATAAAAAACGTTTAAAAATCATTAGCATATCCGCTGGAGAAGGGGATAAATTTGCAAATACAATAAAGGAATTCAAAGAGGAATTAGCTAATTTAGGTTCAATTCAACCCAATGAGTATATAAAACCCACTCCGAGCAAAAAAAAACTAAAAGATAAAGCTAAATTAGATGAAATTTAAGAAATATTCGTTTAGTAATTAAATATATATCCATTTCTGCTTGAAATAAGTGAATTGTTTTTTATGATAATTTCTCTTATAAAGCTTATTAATAGATATTTTTTATTATAATATAATATGTGATTTTTGATCTAAATTTTTAGTTAAAAAGATTAAAAATGAGAATACGATCGATTACTTTTGGGCAGATAATTCCTTTCTTATATAAGAATGAAAGTATTTTATCATTTTTACAAAATAGACTGGATAATTTCTCTTCTTTAGCTGATGAGCTTAGTAGTATGTGTGATAAAATAGGGATTAAAGTCGATACCAGAAGATTTTGCTCCCAACCTTTATTTGATTATGATAATAAGTTATTTTATGAAAAAAATCTAAAAGAGACTTTGACAGAAATAAATAATCAATTAACCTTTTTGCAGGAGATATTAAAGGATTATAGATTCGATTATTTTGCTTGTTGTATGATGTTATCTTCCACAATTAAAGAAATGGGCATTTTTGAGAAATTATTATTAAATGAAGTCCCTAATTTTATTAAAAATCATGATCACTTTTTTACATCATTACCAGCAGCATCAAGTAGTAATGGTATTAATATAATCGCTTTAAAATCAGGAGCAAAAATAATTAAAGAATTATCTTCTCCTGATCCGTTTAAAAACCTGCAATTTTGCATATCTGCTAATGTAAAACCAAATATTCCTTTTTTTCCCGCAGCCTATCACTTTTCTGAAAAGCCTGCTTTTTCTATAGCGTTAGAAATGGCAGATGAAGTAATAAATGTAGTTGAAGAATCAAAGACACTAGAACAAGCTCAATTAAATATGTTAGCAAGATTCAATGAAATTTATGATAATTTATCAAAAATTGCAGAAAAAGTTAGCAAAAACTTCAATATTGATTTTAAAGGAATTGATTTTTCTCCTGCTCCTTATCCTTTAGCTGATAAGAGTATTGGAACCGCTATTGAGAAATTAGGAATTGAATATTTTGGAGCCAATGGGACTTTAACAGCTGTAGCATTAATAAAAAATTCTATACCAATTAAAAAGGAGAAAGTAATCGGTTTTTCAGGATTTATGCAACCTGTCTTAGAGGATTATATTTTATCAAAAAGACTGTCTGAAAATAAATTCAATTTAGATTCACTTTTATTATATTCTACTATGTGTGGCACGGGTCTAGATGTCGTTCCACTTCCTGGTGATATTTCTCAAAAAGAATTATTTTATATTTTACTTGATTTATGTACTTTATCTGTGAGATTGAATAAACCATTAACTTGTAGATTAATGCCGATACCTGGAAAAAATTCTGGTGATGATGTTGAATTTGATTTTGAATATTTTTCCTCTTCTAAAATTATTGATTTTAGAAGAATAAAGGGTATTATTAAAAATGATTTATTTAGTCGAAATGAGAAATATTTAAAATTTCTGTAATAAAATTTTTTAAAGAAAATAACTAATTATATTCTTGAAAAGATTCAAAACAAGACTTCTATTATTTAAATGAATGAGAAAAAGAACAATAACCCCTTAAGATTCTTCAATGAAGCAATTGAATATATAGATAAGTTCGATACTTCAGAAATAAATATTGAAGAAAATACGCTTCCCTTAGAAATTGGAGGTAATAATTCAAACTTTCTAAGAGATGAAATGTTAA
>JBHLQA010000300.1:0-4784 GCA_048885285.1 Candidatus Odinarchaeota archaeon | reverse complement strand
CCATATTTACGAAACACAGTTCTTTTCATTAAGAAAAATTATGGAATAGATATATATGCTTGTGGATTATGTCAAGTTGGAGTTGCTTGCTCGGATGGTATTCCTAATAAATAAAATATGAGATAAAAAACTACACACAAATTATTAAAGAAAAATAACAATATTTTATAGATCATTCATTATTGACTATTTTATTATTCTTAATAGATATATGATATCTGAAATCAAAAAAAAAATAAACAAAAAATAAAATAATTTAAGCTATTATTGTAAAAATATGAAAATCGTAAGAATTAATGTTCAGAATGAAAATATACAATTTGAAGAAATCAATCCAGATTCGAAATATTATTTACTTGGTGCAAGAGGATTAAGTTCTCAGATTATTTATGATGAAGTTCCTCCTTTATGTGATCCTTTAGGTAAGGAAAACAAATTAATTATATCTAATGGGTTATTAGCTGGTAGTGCTTTTCCTTGTTCTGCTCGTACGTCTATAGGAGCAAAAAGTCCATTGACAAATGGAATAAAAGAAGCTAATGTGGGAGGTAGACCAGCGATGATGCTTGCTAGACATGGTATAAGAGCCCTAGTATTAGAAGATATCTCATCTTCCTTAAAACTGATTTTAATAGATGATAATGGAATTAAATTGATTCCAGCTGAAGAATATAATGGTTTTGGTAATTACAAATTACATAATAAATTAAAGGAAAAATATGGTCAAAAGATTGGTATTTATTCAATTGGAACTGCTGGTCAATATTTGATGAAATCAGCAACTATAGGTGCAAATGATTTAGAAGGATACCCAAGTAGGCATGCTGCTCGGGGAGGTTTAGGTGCTGTAATGGGATCAAAAAAAATTAAGGCAATAATAATTAAACCATCAAAAATGTCAAAAGTTAAAATTCATAATATAAAAAAGTTCAGAGAAATTTCAAAGCCCTTTGCTTTAAACCTTGCTCAAACAAGGAAAGCATTTTCAATTTTTGGCACACCTATAATGATGAAAGCTATGAGTGGATTAGGAGGAATACCAACAAAAAATTTTCAATTTGGATCTTATGATAAAATAGAAAATATTTCAGGAGAAACGCTTCATGAGTTAATTTTAGATCGAGGAGGTCAAAAGAGATTAGCATGCTCTCCAACATGTGTAATTAAATGTTCAAATCTATTTGTTGACGAACAAGGAGACCATGTTACATCTAGTTTAGAATATGAAACTATGGCTTTGAATGGTACTAACTTAATGATTGATAATTTAGACAGTTTAGCGAAAATTGATCATTTATGCGATGATTTAGGAATAGATACAATGGAATTTGGTGTAACTGTAGGAGTAGCGATGGATTGTGGAAAAGTAGAATGGGGAAATGATTCTAAAGTATTCGAAATTTTAGATAATGAAATAAGAAATAATACTGAAGAAGGGTCATTATATGGAAATGGTGTTAAGCATATAGGGAATATACTTAATGCGAAACGAATTCCTCAAGTTAAAGGACAAGGAATTTCTGCTTATGATGGAAGAGTTTTTAAAGCGATGGGAGTTACATACGCAACTTCGCCAATGGGTGCAGATCATACAGCAGGAGCAGCCATCGCTGGAAGAGTTGCTAGTCAACATAAAGAATATGGTGATTTAACCGATGATGATGGAAAACTTGAATTATCTTTCGAATTACAAATATATACCACTATAATTGATTCATTGGGATGCTGTTATTTTATTGGTCCAACATATGAGAACATGGAAATACTTGTAAATGTTATTAATGCTATGCATAATTTGAATTTAACAAGAGACGATCTTATTAATATTGGGATTGATATTTTAAAAATAGAACTTGATTTTAACGAAAAGGCAGGATTAACTCTAGATATGAATGACATACCAGAGTTTTTTAGAGAAGAATCTTCTAAACCAACAAATTTAAAATTTACTTTTGATAAAGAGGATTTAAAATCTTTTTGGAAGAGACTTGATAAATATAATTTTTAATATTTCTTTTTTCTCTTATTTTGAACACATTAATGATATTGTCATTATTTATTATTAAATATATATAGAATACTGTAAATAATAATATTAAAAAATTTTTTTGAAACAACTCAATTTATATAACTATAAGGTAGAATATAGAATGAGTGTAAATGAGATATTTAATTTTGTTCTATCCGGTGCTGGTGCTGCTGCTGGGATATATGGTGCAGTTCGTGCTTGGTTATCTAATAGAAAGATGAAGCAAATCGAAGAAGAGAAATTATCATCAAAGTTGAAAATAGATTTCACTTATGATTTAATAAAATCAGGAGAGACTAATATGTGTCGAGGAATTGTTAAATGGACAAACTTAGGACTAACAAATATAAAAATAATAAAGTTAAACATTGATATACGAGATCGTGAAAAAGAACTAGCTGAAAGCTATTTGCCTCCAGAAAATAACACAGAATCTTTATTTAATCCTTTAGATGAAAAAATAGAAAATCTTGAATTTGTAGCAGTGAACAACCATAAATTAGTTAATTTTTCGAATAATAATAGAAAACAGGAAGTAAAGATATTCCAAGATGACCCAATTTATGGATTAAAATTATCTAGTAGGCAAAAAAGAAAATTAAAGGAAAGTGGTGAAGAAGTTGAAGTTGATGTATTGCAAATAAAAAAAAGTATTACTAGTTATATAGAAAATAAAATAAATAGATTAAGAGAGATATTTTCAAATAAAGAATACGAAGGATTTAAAGAAGAACTAATTCAATTCTTATTCTATGATACTCTAGTTAGGGAATTACGTGGAATTCAGTTATTCCCACAGAAAGAACATAATCAAGAATTTTTTCTTAAATACATAGGGAAAGGAATTGTCTATTTAAATGTAGAAAGTGCAACTATAAGACTACAATTAAAAAATATCAATGCCATTGAGGAGTACAAATCTATAGGAGATGAGATTATTGATGCTGAAAAACTTTCTGAACAATTGATTGAAAAATTTAAAAATCTTTTAATCTTGATAACTTCTCCATCTTCATTAGAGATACACAAACAAAAATCTAATTTTCTAATTTATTTAAAATAAGTTTATTTTCTTTTTTTTCAAAAATGGTTTAAAAATTAAGAAAAAGACTAATCGTAGTAGACTGCAAAATTGTTAATTTCTTATATATTTCCTGAAATTTCCTTAATTAGATTATCAAGTTTCTGTGCTAATTGTTTATTTGCTTTCCCACAAGATTTCAATATAATCTTTGCTTGATCTAGGTATGATCTCTGTTTTTCTGCATCCCAAATATCTTGCATATCTAAAATATTATCAATTCTATCCGCGAGTTTGATTACTTTTGCTTCCTTTGAATTGTTTATAAAATTCTCTAACCAATTGTCTTTTTTACGACCTTTAGCTCCTTCTGGTTTCGTGAGTTCAATAACAATTTGACTAATCTTCGTACCAAAATGACTTTCTATTTCTTTTAAATCTGTATCTGTGTCTTCTAAAAGATCATGAAAAAGGGCTGCAATTATTAGATCTTCATGATCAAATTCATTAAAACCAGCTGCTCGTAGAATAGCCGTAATTCGAATAGGATGGACCACATATGGAATTTCTTTTGATTTCCGTTTTAGATTACCATATTTAATAAAAGCAAAAGTTATTGCACTCCAATAATTTGAAAATTTTTTCATAGTTTATATACAAGTCTTAAATCTTTTATATATTTTATAGAGTTTAATTTGATTTATATAAGACTAATCTTAATAGTGATTATTTTTAAATTGAATTAATTAAATAAGAATAATCAATATATTAGTAAAGATTATAAATAAAATGTAATAGTTAAGAAATTTATATATATTTGGTGATTTTTATGAGAATTGGTGCACATATGAGTGTTTCTGGTGGTAAACACTTAGTTTTTGAGAGTGCCAAAGAATTAGGGTGCGAGGCAATTCAAATTTTTGTTCGAAATGTGCGTGGTTGGACTTCTGGACCCTTAAAACAAATAGAAATTGATGATTTTTTAAAGAAAAAAGAAGAATTAAAAGATAAAATTTGGCCTATAATTTCCCATAATAGTTATTTAATAAATTTGGCGAGCTTAGACAAAGAAAAATTGGAAAAATCATATAATGCTATGTTTGATGAATTATCTAAAGTTAATCAACTTAATATAGAATATGAGAATATGCATCCAGGAGTTATCCCTATTAGTGATAAAAAAGAAATAACAAAATTAGAAGCATTAACGCAAATTGCTGATCAGCTAAACAAACTGATTGAAGCAACTAAATCGTCAAAAGCTATAATATTACTTGAAACTACTGCTGGACAAGGAAAAGGTTTAGGGAATAAATTCCATCATTTTAAAACCATAATAAATAAAATACAAAATAAAAATAGGATTGGAATTTGTCTTGATACTGCCCACTCTTTTGCAGCAGGTTATGATTTCACGACAAAAAAGGGATATAAAGAGATGTGGAACGAATTTGATGATATAATTGGTTTAAAATATTTATTTGCTTTTCATTTAAATGATACTGATAAAGAATGTGGTTCTAGAGTTGACAGACACACTCATATTGGTCAAGGAAAAATAGGTAAGGAACCTTTTAGCTTTTTTATTAATGATGAAAGATTTAGAGATATGCCAGGAATATTGGAAACCCCAAAAGGAAAAGATATGAAAGAAGATCTTATGAATTTAAAAACTTTAAAATCGTTAAGAAAATAAAAACTATTCATTCTACTTCGAATCCCACAGGTGAATCA
>JBHLQA010000299.1:0-4768 GCA_048885285.1 Candidatus Odinarchaeota archaeon | reverse complement strand
ATACACATGTAAAAAAAATATTCTAATAAGATGCTTTTACATGTTTGGTTTTCCTACGGAAACAAAGGCGGAAGCTATAAAAACACTGAAATTCGCTGATGCTTTAAAGAATGTAACATTTCCTTTAGTTTTTTTCGTAAGATATTACCCTGGGACAAAATTGTATAACGTTGCCTTGAAGTATGGTTTTACTGGTGAAATGTTGAAAAATAGTATTAGTCATTTGTATCACGATGCATCAGGGTATGGAACTCCCACATTAAATACGGAGTTTATAAAATACATTAAAGATTATTTTCTATATAAGATAATATTTGATAAAGAGCGAATCTCTCATATGTTAATGGTAAAAAATTTAATTTATCCGAAGGATATGGTTCTTCGATCTATTAATGCCACTTATAATCTTGATGTGAAATCCATTGAAGAATTTCATGAATATGTAAAGGCCATCAGTAGAGTAAATGTATATCCACTTTCTCATTAATTTGAGCAAATATCATATACTTGATAACACTATTTATTTAATCAACAATTAGAAGTAATAAGTAGTTTATGTCAATATAAAGCATACAAAATAAGGATGACGCAAATCTCTCAAGACAAAATTGTTGAACAAGTTTTATACATTAATTCTATCTTAGAAAAAGATATGGATGTTCAATATTTCTGTGATGTTTTATCATATTCAAGCCCAGAAATACGAGAGATCAACTGTGACCAAAAAGAAAATACTATTAAAATAGTGTATAGTGGAACAGATGAAGAGCTTAAAGCATTAATTTCAATGGTAAAAGGAAAGATTGGCAAAAAAATATTACATATTAAAAATAAAAAAATTTTTTCCCACAAAGGAAATTACGCGACAAATCAAAATGATTTATGGAGTGAACTAGTTGCTAAAGGTTTGGTTTATGACTACGGGAATGGGCATATAGCTTATAATGGTTTAATTAACGAACTGGTAATAGAGTTTGATATTTTTTTTCAACGATTAGCTAAAAAAATACAGGCTACATCAGTGCAACTACCAAATTTTATTCCTATTGATAAGATAATAAGACTAGGATTGATTGATGAATTCCCACATTATTTATTTTTTGTGGCACCACTACTTACTGATGTAAGAACAATAGAAAATTTTCAGAAAGAGAGGATTAATGAAGGATCAGCGATTAATAAATATATAATTAATCCAAATTATTGTCTAAAAACATCGGCATGCTCATTACTTTATCCGACTTTAGAGGGTATTGACTTCAAACAAAAAAAATATTTCACAATGCTGGGCTCATGTACCAGAAGAGAGACAAGGGATATTTCAGCATTTGAAAGACTGACAGAATTCCAGATGCGAGAGATAGTGATCATTGGAGATAATGATGAAATTATAAAATTTTATGATTTTGCAATAGACCTTATAAAAAAAATAATTACATACTTTGATCTTACTGCAAATATTTCGATGGGAAACGATTCTTTTTTTGTATCAGACTATAGCAAGTTGAATGCTATGCAATTACTCGGGCATACCAAATATGAAGCCAGTGTTCTTATTCCCAATACAAAAAAAACGATTGCCTTTGCTTCATTTAACAATCATCTCGATTTTTTTAGTAAGAGGTTTAAAATATTTTATAAAAGTAGCAAAGCTAAGACTGCCTGTCTTGGATTTGGACTAGAAAGGCTCATTTATGGTATCATCTGCCGGCATGATCTTAATATGAAGAAAATTATGGAACGGTTGTATAAACTTTATCAATCCTATGAGATATAAATATGTTATCGGAATTTTTACTACAAATTAGTAAATTGGCTGCAATATCTTCATTTCAGTTGACCATATTAAGCCTCTAAATAGTTCTTTTTCTTGGTTATTTCGTCCTTAACCCTGAATTTAAGAAGTATCTGAAAACACTGATTGTAGGCTTCCATTGGGAATTAATATCATATGGATATACAAATGCTTTTATGTTTGATCTACTGTGGATTGCAGATATTTTAAATCAATTTTCTAACACTACAATATATGAATCGGAGTATTGGCTATGCCCTATCATATAGAAGATCAAAAGAAAGTAGCGATCATAAGCAATAATATCGCATGTGATAGAAATAGACATTATGTTTCACAAATTGAAAAATATATGAAGCTGAATAATTGGAATGTGGAAGAATCATTTGAAGACGTTGATAAAATAATTATATCGGCATGTGGTTTTCATCATGAAATGTATAAAAAGATTAAAAATGCGCTAAAAATTATTAATGAAAATAAGTTCTCATTTGCTGATGTTATTTTAATGGGTTGTTTAACCAGAACACATAAATCACAATTAGAATCTGAGTTCAATGGACAAATAATAGAGTTCGGTAAGGAAGAAGAAATAAATGATATTATAAAAGCAAAGACATCGTTCCATGATGTAGGAGAAATAAATATCTTTACAACCCGACTTGACGATCTTCGTCTTAAAGAAGATTGGTTTTATATTAACATCGCCAAAGGATGTTTGTGCAAGTGTACATACTGCGTAATAAAGAAAGCTAAAGGGTATATTAAAAGCGTACCAGTTAAAAATATCTTACAACAGTACAAGACGGCTATGGATCTAGGCTTTAGGAAGATATTCTTAGGTGGGGAAGATGTTTTTGGATACGGAATTGATATTGGTAGTAATATAATGAATTTGTTAGAAGACATGCTCTTGATAAATGATAAAGTGAAATTTGAATTCAGCTACACCAACTGTGTGTGGCTTGATAAATACGGTGAAGGTTTGTTGAAATTGTGTAAAAAAGGTGTATTTGACCAATTGAATATACCTATACAACATGTTAATGATCATGTATTAACGAAAATGGGGAGGTCAGCAAATATTAAAAATACATACAAAGTAATTCAAAGTATTAAAAAAGAATGCCCCGAAATATTGATTTCAACAGAAATCATAGTTGGATTTCCAGGAGAAACAGATAAGGATTTTCAAGAGTTATTAGATTTCTTCAAACAAGATGAATGCTTTGATGGTGTTACTCCTATAGGGTATAGTGACTTGAAAGGAACAATTTCTTATAAATATAATGATAAAGTTGATCCTCATATAATTTCTATGAGATTTGAGCGAATGAACAAGATACTTGAGGACAGATCTCCATATAATCAAAATCCAAATATTATTTATAAATTAGATGCCGGTAACGACTTTGTGTTCTGTAAAAATAGTTACATAGAAAAAAGTTAATAAATTATAAAAATGCATAATAAAATTTTTTCATTCCCACTCGATGTTTTTCTCGAACTTCTGATAATGATAAATATTTGAGAGTCTTTTACTAAACTTGACCTGATTTTTTAGATAGAAAACAATATTTTTTCCTATTGATCACAATAAGAAAATACTTGAAAGATTCCCCAAATTTAAAAAGAAAGAGTTATGGGCTGGTGAATTTTAGATCAATAATTAATACATAAACACAATCTGTGAAGCATAATCCGGAAAGGTAATAAGAAATTATATGAAAAATTAAAGCATCGACAAAATGGATGAAAGTGATCGCATGAAATAGCTCAAATTATTCAAAATACAACTGAGTTCAGGATTGACTCTAGATACCACCTCCGTTCGCTGTGACGTAATTCATTGAGCCATAATCGCAATGTAAAATTGATGGGAAGGATCGACCGAGTAATAAACTAGGGGGATATAGAGGCGCTGCTTATGGAGTACTATGATACGGGAAGAACCAAAGAAGATGCGGATGTTTACCCTCCCATACTATTATTGAAATGCATACTTCTAAAATGATGGTTTCGTATCCCCTCTGATCCCGAACTTAAAAATCAGATAAATGATAGAATCCCCATTAAAAATTTTTAGACCTACTACTTGATAACCCATCTCCAGGTCATCCCACGTTTTCGAGGTCCCGAAGCAGTTTATCAAAGGAAGCAATGACAAACCAGAACAATGTAGTCCTTAAAGGATTTGAGAAGAAAGGCTTTAGGATAAACGAAGGAATGGCAATAGATGAAAGATTGGTCAAGTCATCAAGCAGGCCATTAGCGATGATGAAATAAAGAAACAGAAAGAGAAACGAAATATTCCTGAAGATAAATTGGATAAGAATGGTTGCACACTAAAATTTAGTAGAGATATTGAATCTGACTGGACAGTGAAGAATAATGTTTCTCACTATGGATTAAAAGAGCATGCTTAAGTTGATGTTAAGAATGGTTTTTTTAATAGCCTCCACGATATAACTTGTATCATTCCATGATAAGAAATCTGAAATCGGTGAGTTATCACAGTGGGAAGATCACTAAGAAGATATTTGCGGATAAAGGTTTCTATGGTGAACCAAACAGATCATTTTTTCATTTGCATGATGTAGAAAATGGAATAACGCGGAAAATACGAAGATAGCAAAAATCACAGAGATAGAAATGAAAAGGAGCAAACAGATTTCGAAGAAGAAATACATAGTTGAGCAATATTTTAGTCTTAGCCATTTATATGATGGCGCTTATAGAGTAAGGTTTACTAGAATAAGGAAGAACACCTGAGATGCCATGTGCAGGCAAATGGCTTTTAATATTTTTCGAGGTTGCACAAATTGCTTTCAGCTACATAAACCAAGGGAGAACTAGGGTGACAAAAGGTCATATTAGGGACCATAATACAACTCATAATGGTTAAAAAGGCAGGCGATCTACTAAAAAACCAAGAACAAATCTTTAACAAAATGGTAATTTTTGTGAAAAAAT
>JBHLQA010000298.1:0-4801 GCA_048885285.1 Candidatus Odinarchaeota archaeon | reverse complement strand
TCTTTTATAGATTCTTCAATCAATGGAATTTCTTCTGTCCATTGAATTTCAGCGAATATATTGGCTGCATCTTGATAAGCTAATATAGTTTTTTCATATTCTCCTTGTTTTAAAAAATTTACAGCAGAGTCTAATAATTCAAAGCCAACTTTTTTACGACTTTCAAAAATTTTAATTTCTTCTTCACGATCTTTGACTATAATCTCTTTCTCTTTTAATCGATTTCGTTCCTTTTCTAACTGAGTAATAATTTGCTTTTGAAACTCTAATTCATTACGTTCTTTTTCCTCTAATTTCTTTTGTTCCTCTAATTTTTTAGTAAGTTGAGCACTTTTTAATTTCTCAACATTAGAAATAGTATTTTTAATCATAGAAGTATAAGTTTCCCATCCAGATCCTAAATCAACTAGAATAGATAATGCCTTCTGATATTTATTTATAGCATCATCGAATTTTTTTTCTTTTAATATTATATCTGCTTTATCTAATAAATCAAAAAATTCTTCTTCTTTCTTAGCTTCATTTTTTCTTTTTTCTTCAAACTCTCTTCTTTTAACGTCAAAATCTTTTGCAGATTTGAATATTTGCTCTCGTTGTTTTATATATATCGAATCTTGAAGTATAGCTAGATTTTTTTGTCTTTTTTCTATTAATTGGGTTGTTTCTTCTTCTCTTTTTTTTTTATCTTTTACTTGATTAACTAATCTTATTATCGGTTGAATAAAGGTGTCCCATTCGATTGATCTAAGATATTCAATCGCTTGCTCAAATTTTTCAATTGCTTCATCATATTTATTTTCTCTTTCAAGCCTGTTACCAATATCTATCAAATTGAATGCTTTTAATTGAATTTTTTCCTCATTTTCCTTCTTTGATTCAAATTCATTTAGCTGTTCCTTTTTTAATTCTGCCTGTTTTTCTAATAATACTTTCTTTTCTTCAATATTTTCAGTTTCTAACAATACAGATTGTTCCGCTTGAATCGATTCAAATTCTTTTTTATCTTTTTTCAGTTTTTCAATTAAAGTTTGAATATTTTGAATCTGAGCACTCCAACCAATGGAAGTTAATAGTTTAATAGCTTTTTCATAATTTAAAATAGCATCATTAAACTTCTTATCTTTTTCAAAGATTTTTGCGGCATCAATATGTTCAAATGCTTTATTTTGAACATCATCTTCATACTTTCTCTTTTCTCTAAATTGTCTTACAACTTCTGCCTTTTCTACACTACTTTTTTGACCAAACATTCCAACAACTTGAGGTTTTTCATCCTGAACTAATTGTATTGGTGGTTTTTGTGACTCAGATAGTTGTTGTTTCGTTTGTAGAGTATCTTTCCTTTTCTCTAAAACTTGAGTAAGTTTTTTCATTTTTGTTTTTATTTCAGCCAATTGGGTTTCAGACCAACCAGCTTGAACTAATAATTGAATAGCAGATAAATATTGTTGAATAGCATCCTTAATGAATCCATCAAATTCTAACTTTTTAGCTCCTTCTAATAAACTAAAAGCTTGCTCTTGAAATTGTTCTGTTTGAGCTTTGGTTTGTATTTGTTGATAAAACTTTTCTTTCTGTATAAAATCTTTCAATTCATTTATCCTATCATATATTTCTTGAACTCTATGCATCAAAAATCCGCTTTGTTTGAGAAAATCAGCAGCCTGTTGATAGTGTGAAATTGCTTGTTCAATATCTTTCTCTTCTTCAAGTTTTTGCGCAAGATCTAAATATTTCAGAGCTTCCTGAGCTAATTCTTCTGGATTTTGCAAATAAATCTTACCCCTTTAATCTAAAATTGAAATTATAAATTCTATCCTTATTCTTATTTTAATTTAACCACACTAAGTAATTAAACTTTTTATTTTGTGATGACTATTTTAACTAAATTATTAAAATCGATAAAAGATTTTGAATTATCAAGATTTTTGAATTCAAATTTAAAACTAAATTATTATTTATTAATAAAAAAAAGACATGGGTAAAAAAAATAGTAATATAATTATTGATTTTGAACCAATATCCAGAAGGGTGTATTTTTCAAGTGATCGTTCTATATATGAGATCCTTTTAGATTTAGATATACCAATTAGAACAATTTGTGGAGGTTTAGGAACCTGTGGAAAATGTAAGATTTTAATTCAAAAAGGAAAAGAATTCTTAAATTCTCCAACTATTAATGAAAGCAAGTACTTAAATGAAGAGGAACTTAGAAATGGATGGCGTCTTGCTTGTCAGACAAAATTAAACATTGATCATTCTGACTATTTGCATAATCTTCGTCCTCCTCAGTTTAGAATATTTTTACCAAGTGATACGTTACTGGAAGATTTTAATATTTTAACTAAAGGAATGAGTAAAGGAACGAAACTTACTCCAACGATTCAGAAAATTTATATTGAAGTAAAAAATCCATCATTAACGGAACCTTATGCTGATTTTGAAAGAATAGAGAACTCAATAAAATCTATCATTTCAAATGTAAAGAATTATGATAATTTGAATATTGATTTTGAAGTTTTAAAAAAAATCCCAAAACTACTAAGAGAAAATGAACATAAAATTACATTAGTTTTATGGAATAATATAAATATTATTAAATGTGAGCCTGGTAATACTATTGAAGATAATTTTGGAATTGCTTTTGATATAGGAACAACTACAATAGTAGGTTATTTGATGAATCTAAATAATGGAAAAATCTATGCTATAAGTTCAAAACTAAATAGCCAAACAGCTTACGGAGAGGATCTAATTACTCGATTAACTCTAATAAAGGAAAATAGAGAAAATCTTAAAAAACTGAACTCTATCGTAATCAGAGACCTAAATGAACTCATCTCAAATATGTGTAATACAGCAAAAATCGATTCTACTAATATTTATGAAGTTACTATAGTAGGTAATTCTGTTATGCATCATATCTTTTTAGGACTTAATCCAATTAATATTGGAATGAGTCCATTTATCCCTGTTATTCAAAAAAATCTTAATATCAAATCAAAAAAAATAAATCTTGATATTTATAAATATGGGAATGTATATACAGCACCGATTATAGCGGGTTTTGTTGGGGCGGATACTATTGGTGTTATACTCTCTTCACAAATCTATAATGAGAAACCTCTTACATTAGCAATTGATATCGGTACTAATGGTGAAATTATCATTGGCAATCGAAAGGTTTTATTTGTGGGATCTTGTGCTGCAGGATCTGCTTTAGAAGGCGCTCATATTAGTAATGGGATGAGAGCCGCAGCAGGAGCAATAGATACTGTTCAAATTGACTCTAAGGATTTGGATGTATCTTATACAACAATTAAGAACAAAAAACCCCTGGGTATATGTGGTTCTGGCTTAGTTGATCTTATAGCTGAGATGCTAAAATCTAAGATTATTACTAGGAGTGGGAATTTTAATCGAGATTATATTAATCATGAAAGATTCATTAGAGAAGATAAGAATATAGAATTTATTATAGCAGATAAAGAAGAAACTTCTATAAATAAGGAGATCTCAATTAATCAAAGTGATATCAGACAAATTCAGATGGCAAAGGCAGCCTTTTATTCTGGAGCTCGGATTATTATGAATCATTTGAAAGATAATCAAATGATCAAACAAATTTTCTTAGCAGGTGCTTTTGGTAATTATATAAACCCTCAAAATGCAAAATTTATAGGTATGATTCCAGATATTGATGATGAGTATATTTTTCAAATAGGAAATGCTGCTGGAGTGGGAGCACAACACTGTTTATTAAATCAAGATTTAAGAACTAAAGCACAAGAACTTTTAAAGAGAATTAAATATGTTGAAATTGCTATCGAAAAGAAATTTCAAAAAGAATATGCTGAAGCGATGTATTTTCCTCACTTAAACCTTGATCTATTTGAGAGTTTAAGAGAATATAACGAAATACCAAAGAGATAATTTTTTATTACAAAATTAGTATACTAAATTTTAAGTATTATCATTCTATTTAATATGAATAGAAACAAATAAAAAGCAAATTGAGTTTATGTAAAAATATTTAAATTTATAATTTATTTTTTCTTTAATTTAGTTATCTTTAATTATTTACAAAATTAAAATTTAAAAAAAAAGATAGTAAAAATCTACATGAGTGAAGCTTTATGTCAAGTTTTAAGTTAAAAGTATTATTAACAGGGGCCGCTGCTGTAGGAAAAACTAGCCTTGTTCAGCGTTTCATAAAGAATAGATTCCAAGCTAATTATAAATTAACTGTTGGGGTAGATATTTTAACTAAAGATGTTGAATTTAGGCAAGGAGAAATTGCCACATTAAGTATTTGGGATATTGGAGGACAACAACGGTTTGAGTTTATTCGTAGTACTTTTTATAAAGGTGCTGCTGGAGCATTGTTGGTTTTTGACTTAACTCGAGAACAGACATATACAGAAACAAGAAAATGGCTTACCGAGATAAGACAATTTGCAGGTGAAAAAATACCCTTTGTTTTTATTGGAAATAAGGCGGATTTAATAGAAGATGTAGGTATGGTTATAGATAGAGATGAGGCACGGTCGTTCGCAGAAAATGAAGGAAGTATATATATTGAAACCTCTGCAAAGACGGGAGTTAATGTTGATGAAGCTTTCACAGAATTAACCCGTCGAATTATTGATTCGAGAGTGTAGATCTTATTAATAATTTTATTATCTAATTATCTTTTCTTTTAATATTATGTAGGATTAAAAAATTCTATAGTATATTCTTTTATAAATATAATATTTTCAACTAGGATCTTTAAAATCATTATATAAATCATCATGAATGA
>JBHLQA010000297.1:0-4803 GCA_048885285.1 Candidatus Odinarchaeota archaeon | reverse complement strand
CTACTTCTACGTAAAAAGACTTCCTTAATGTTTTGCTTTATTGAACAGATAAAGAGAATAATAGAATAGAAAAGGAAGTGACTAGAATTACAAATCAAAATGAATTTACAACAAAATATATTATCGAAGTTAAGTTCGAAATTAAAGGCGTCGTTGAAAAATCAGATATAAATAAAGTCAGTTCGACTTAATTGTTTAAAGTCGGCGCCATTTTCGGTCAAACTGAAGGATTACTTTTAGATCTAGACTTAAGGGATCTGCAGAAATCAGGACGTATTGGAAGAATTGAAGTAGAAAATGAATCTAAAGAAGGAATTTCTGAAGGTTTTATAAAAATTCCATCATCATTGACAAGAAGGGAGACTGCTCTATTAGCCGCGACTGTAGAGACGGTTTCTCGAGTTGGTCCTTGCGAAGCTGAAATTAAATTAATTGAAATTCGAGATGTAAGAGAAACTAAAAGGCAAAAAATTATTGAAAGAGCAGCCGAACTTTTAAAAGAATGGGATCAAAAATCATTAGATCAGAGTGAAATTGAAGAACAAATCGATACAGATATTAAGCTTGGAGAAATAATTTCATGGGGTCCTGAAAATCTTCCAGCAGGTCCGGATGTGGAAACAAATCCAGAATTGATAATTGTTGAGGGACGAGCTGATGTCCTTAATTTATTAAGAATCGGTATTAAAAATACTATAGCAGTTCAAGGGACTCATATACCTAAATCTGTAATCAAATTAGCAAAGCAAAAGAAATCAGTTACAGCTTTTGTAGATGGAGATCGAGGTGGAACAATTATTCTTAATGAACTTTTACAAGTGACTAAAATTAATACTATTGCTAGGGCTCCTGATGGATTTGAAGTTGAAGAATTAACCCGAAAACAAATGATAAAAGCTTTACAAAATAAAAAACCAGCAAAATCATTGAAATCAATTAAAGAAAATGAAATAAATAAGAAATTTGCTACTGAATCAACCGATAAGTTTCAAAAAATCTTAAAAAAGCTAAAAATTAAGGATGATAGCCTCATAAACGAAGCAATTAACAATATTGAAGCAGGGTTTGCTATTGGATTTAATAAGAATCTTGATAAGGTGTTTGATATGCCAGTGAGTGAAATCTTTGAAAAAATTAGAGACTTTAATGATACTAAGTTTTTAATTATTGATGGTATTTTAACAAAAAGACTTCTTTCTCTCTCAATAAATATGAAAATTAAATTTATTGCCTGTAAAAATAAAGAAGAAGAATTAACTATTCCCGAACAAATACTAATCTATTTTTTCTAAATAAATTTATCTCTTAAATGTTATTGTCCCCAACTAGTGATGTTAAGAAGAGAAAAGATTAATTGAATTACAAATGAAACAGCACCTAAAAGTGCAATTCCTATTATACATATTTTGAAAACTAAGAAATAATCTTTTCTACTTGGCTTAGACGCTACTTTTAATATTCTCCTTGAATTTTGGAAAAAATTAGTGAGCCTATCATAATAACCTAGCTTTTTTTTCTTCTTAGCTATATTATATTTATCATATTTCGGGTAATTTGACACACTTAAAATAAAGTACTGTCAGATAAAAATTTATCTCTTGAGATCAAAGCTCTATTTCATTTTATTCTTGCTCTAATATATTTGATATAAAAATCTCATGATCAAATGGAATTAAATCATTATAACCTTGTCCCACACCACAAAAAATTATTGGCTTCTTGGTTTCAAAAGAAATTGATAAGGCAGCGCCACCTTTAGCATCAGCATCAAGTTTAGTTAAAATATTGGCATCAATCCCTACATGTTTATTGAACTCTTTTGCTTGAAAAAGAGCATCGTTTCCTGCTAAACTATCACCTATAAAAAGAATTAAATCAGGTTTGGCAATTCTACATATTTTTTGAATTTCGATCATTAAGTTTTTGTCTGTTACTTGTCTACCTGCTGTATCCACTAAAACAACATCAATATTTTTCGCTTTTGCGTGTTCAATAGCATCATAGGCGACGGAAGCAGGATCAGATTTATACTCATGTTTTATAATCCTTATTCCTACCTTGTCCATATGATATTTTAACTGCTCAATTGCTGCTGCTCGGAATGTATCTGCTGCTGCTGCTACAATTGAAAATCCATTATTTTTTAAAAGGTTCGCGATTTTAGCCATAGTAGTAGTTTTTCCTGTACCATTAACACCAAGAAAAACAATTACATAAGGTTTCCTTTTTTTTTTTTTAATTTCTTCTAGTAAATTAATTTCTTCCTTTGGTATTAAAATCTTAGTTATGGTATCTTTTAAAGTCTGAAATAACATTTTTTGCGTTGAACTCAAACGTCCTATTTGTTCTCCTTCAAACGATTCAATAATCTTGTTACATATTTCATCAGCCGTATCAATAGCTACATCATTACTTAAAAGAAGTAGTTTTAAATCATTGATAGAATTCTCTAATTTTTTTTCTGTTAAAGTTTTGTTAACAAATGAAGAAAATGTTTTTTTTAATTTTTCAAGCATGAAATTCTCCAGAAACTATAAAATATGTTGAATTTAAAATAAGTTTAAAATAAATAATACTACTGTTGGGAATAAGCTCTTTGTACATTTTCAGAAATTTGTCGAAGGGTCATTTCCACTTTTTGCAGCTGGTTACTTAAATATTCAATTTGTTGATTATGTTTTTCTATATTTTCATCAAGAAATTCAATTGCTCCATCTAAATCCTTTTCAATAACAACATCTTGAGGAATACTTAGTAAGATCTTCTCTGGTTCTTTAATTATTGCTTTTATATTGACTAAACCTCCAATCGGAACAAGAATTTCATCATCTTCCTTTACTCCTTGTTTTATATTTTGAATGGTTGTTTTAGTATTTAAAATATTTCCAAGAGAGGCATTCATTAATTCTAATTGGCCTTCAATCATACTGTACTGTTCTCTAAAGTATTGAATTTGTATTAATTGTTCTTGGTATTTTTGAGAACCTTCCATATTTATCAATTTTAGTAATATTTCTTTTCTATTTATTCTGATAATTCTCGAACAAGATGATCCTGAGATTCTTCTAAAGATATTTCATTTATTTCTTGAACTTTAATCTGACGTCTGAATATACCAATGGAAGTGATTTGGCTTAAGACCTTTTCAAGAGCATCTTCTTCCTTTAAGGATCGAATCTCTTTTCTAAATAAATATTTTTTATGATCTTTTTTATAGCTACCAATTATTCTAAAAATTTTAATTTCTGACATATCAATTAGTACTACAATTTCAGAACCTTTAAAATAGGATAATTTATAAAAAAATATTAATTTTTTCTTTTTTCTGCTTTAACAAAGAATAAGATTTAAAGTTTAAGAACTGATGTAAGTCTCATTAATTCTGGACCTGTAGAATCCATACCAAATATTCCACTTTTATCGTTTACTATTGCTCCTGAATTTAAATAGGGTACTCCACGATTAATAGTTGATACATCAACTTCATCAACCTTTAAAATTGATGATATATATTCAATCTCCTCATCTGTAGATAAAGGATGAACCAAACAACCATTATTATTTGCTATTGAAATTGAGCCAGGAAGGAAAAAGTTAGCGAATTCATAAATAACAGTCTCAACATTTAATATTTCTTCAATCTCAGTTCTATAATTTTCTAAAAATGAACTAATTATCGCTCCCTTATCATTACATAGAATTAAATTTCCAAAGGCATTATCAACAGATTTTAAAACTCCTATATTATATGATTTGTTTACAAAAGATCTTAAATTATTTAGCTCATCTTCTCTTATAATGTGAGGTACAATAATTCCATATTTATTTGATGCTAAATAAACCCCTAGTAAATTGGAATTATTAATTGTAAGTGGATAAAAAGGTTCTTCAAAAATAATTTTAAATTTTTTTAGTAATGGTTTTATAATTGTTGGTGGATAAAGAACATAAGAATTATTCGCAGCTAAAAACGCTCCAATTAAATTTCGACCAAAAATTTGCGCCTTAATAATTGCCATGTATAATAAACTGATTTGATTCTAATTCTTTAATTTTTATCTAAAAAGAGAATATTTTACTTTTGAAATTATATAGCAAGTGTTGATTATTAACTTAAATAAACAACCACTAAGCCATCAATATTTTTAGTTGCTCTGACTTTTAACTTTCGTGGTGGTTTTTGAATTCCTTTAGACCAAATACGTTCATTCACTTCTTGAGTAATTACTAAAGATTCTGGTTTGAAATGCCGTTTCATATATTCCTTTAAATACCTAATTGCCTTTTTAGCTCTTTTATTTCTAGGTCCTTTTCGTGCTTTTGCAAGAGGGACTACATATATCCGTTCATCAATTATTTCTTCTTTTGGCGCTTCTATTTCTTCTTCCTCTTCTTCAAGCTCTTCTTCAAAAATCTCACTTATTTCTTCTTCTTCTGAGATTTCATCTAAGCTAAATTCTTCAATTTCTTCAATTTCTTCTGATTCTTCAGATTCTCCTAATTCCTCTTCCAAATCCTCTAAATTAATCTCTTTTTCCTTTTTTGCCATTATTCTTCAATTCTATGAAATTATTTTATTTAATCTCGTTTTAGTCTTGTATTTCGCCATGTTCTTGAAGAGTAAGGGCTATCTCTCACTCTACGATTTGTTTTTATTGTAACCCAACTTGGAATTGATTGACTCTGCTTATATTTTTTTGCTCTTCGTAATTTAGAAGGTAAATCCTTATTTCTTGCCATAAATCTCAATCTCTTTAAAATTTTTATGCTAATTTAAATTATTTTTTTATCTTAAATTCTTTC
>JBHLQA010000296.1:0-4804 GCA_048885285.1 Candidatus Odinarchaeota archaeon | reverse complement strand
TCTTTTTAAAATAACTATTTAATTAAGTGTTGAGAGCAAAGCGGAATCATTCTTTATTATATTAACTTATTCTACCCAACTAAAGAGTAGGTATAGATCTTCTAATGGATTATAATAAAAACTTTTTTTAAACAAATTCTATTCCATGATAATATGATACTTGAAAGAAAGGATGCTCCAAAAAGCTTTATTCCAATTTTTATGATTTGGATTTTCTTATGCAATCTAGTAGCGATAATCCTAGCAATTATATGGTATATTCAATTTCCCCAAAGCTTTTACTTTGATGAATTGATTTCAATGTGTATCATCATTGCAATAAATGTTCTTAGTATCATTCTATTATATCCACTACCTCACAGGGATCCAATAACACCCTTTCTAAAGAGTGCGATTATCTGGTATATTGTGATCTTAATAATATATATCATTTTGGATGCCTATTTTGCACTCATACCTGGAACGTTTCAATTGTTTGGAGATCTATGGTTCCATTGGAAACGGAATAAGATGATAGGAGTAAATTGATAGGTATAAAATTTAAAAAACTTTTTACTCAATTTGGAAAGAAAAATTTAACATTTAATTTCTTCTTTCTTTCTTCTATCCAATTATTTAGGTGGTTTTCCGGGATTTCATTGTAGATAATAATTCCATCTTGGAGTATGCTATGTAAGAAGGAATTGCCCTGTAAAATACCCTCTTTAAATTCTTCATAACTTAAATTTTTTGGTTGGATTAACCCTTCACTATATTTATAAGAAATTAAAAATCGTTCTCTTAAATTATGAAATTTTTTGTCAAAACACATAATACATCAATATCACTATATTGCGTATAAGTTCCTTTAGCTAGTAAGCCATATAACAAAATAAATTTCAGAGAGTCCTTTTCAATGCGATCAACAAACGTTTCTAGTTTATTCAGATGAGGATATCTCTTTAATTTTTTCTTTAACAAATCGAATGATAGATTTTGCATATTCAATACACTCTTTTGCTGTTTTTTGGTTTTAAAATTCCGCAGGATAACCACTCGCGAATCCATTAGGATAGTGAGGTTGAATATAATGACGATCTAAATCTTGGCATTTCTCTATTAAATCGTTATATTCATTTTCATCTGATTGCATTTTTTCTTCATTAACAATTCGTTTCCATTCTTTCAACAAAAATATAAGGCCATGGCCCCAAGAATCTATATTTAAAGATAATAATAATGATTTTAATGCTTTTTCAGCAGATTGCTGCGCTTGAAAACATACCCACTCATAATGTTTATTCTTTTCGCTGTCTATTGCAGCTTCCATGTCTTTTTCAGCCTGCTTAAGTCAATCATTAGATCTATTTATGATTAATTATTAGATATAAATTTTCTTTCTTATATAATAATAGATTTCTGTGTTTTAATCCATTTGTGATTCTTTTCAGATAATCGAGATTAATCTATAATATTGAGATTAAATTATAGTTAATTTTAGTTTAATTTCCAGTTATCTCAAGATTTAATGCAAATATTTAAGTTTCGATAAATGCAGTACATTCTCCGTCTTTAGAGATAAGATAACCATATTTTTTTAATTTTCTTTTACATTCTTCACATATTAGATAACTAGTTGGGGGATTATCACTAATGAATATGAGGGGAAATTCATCTTGAACATTAGTAGTGGGTTTTGATTCTCCACAAGATTGGCATATATCTATGATGGTTTCACCTTTTTTATAGATAAATAATATAAATTTATTTTAAATTTAAAAATGACACATTTTTTTAATTGAATAATTTAATAAAAATATTTCCTTACGTGAATTAATGACTTTAATAATTAAACTTTGGTATGAAATCACCTCTTCTTCTTGAAATAATAACCAATTATTTTTGAGAATTAATATCTATGACTGGATTAATCAAATTATAAAAATTGCCTAATTTTTATATTAAAAAAATATATAAGATTGTTCTTTTTTATAACAACAGATATGAGTCAAACAAAGTTAAAAGTTATTGCTTATTCAGATTATATTTGTCCATTTTGCTATATTGGATATCATCGAATAGAAAAGCTTAAAAAAGAGTATAATCTTGCTGTTGAATGGAGACCTTTTGAAATCCATCCTGAAACACCAACTTGGGGGACTTTAAAAGAGGATTTTGTTGGTAGAAAGGAATATTTAGAAGGATTACGTGCTCATATCAAACGTCTTGCGGATGAGGATAATATAACACTTAAGTTTTCAGAATTTTTACCAAATTCGCGATTAGCTCTGTTTATTTCTGAATTTGCTCGAAAAAAAGGGAAATTTGAAGAATTTCATAAGTTAGTACTAGATGCTTATTGGTTTGAAGGAAAAGATATAGGAAGCATAGATTTATTATTAGATCTTGCTGAATTAGTAGGACTAGACAAGAATGAAACAGAACTATACTTACATACAAATGAACCTTTTGAAATTTTACAAAAATCCTTAAATGAAATAAGAAAAATGGGAATAAATGGCGTTCCTGCTTTTATTATTGGAAATAGACTAATTTTTGGCGCTCAACCTTACGAGGTTTTTAAAAAAGTTATTAATATAATATTGGATGAGAAGTCAAGGGATATATAATTTATTTTTTTTTTATTTGAAGAATCAACAAGAAATTTAAAATATTTATTACTTCGAATTTTTATTATTGTTTTATTATTATATAATTAAGTTCATTACTTTAAACTTAAATGCATTAATGTTTAAACTAACGCAGATATTATATCCATATATTTTTTTACAATATAATTTGATTATGTAGTAATAGGTTTTAAAACATTAATATTGATTAGAGGATACTTATATATGAGAATTTTAATTTTAAGTCATCGCAATCCTTATTTTCCTCCTTATATTTTTTTGAAATCGCCTGAAAACATTCAAAGAGATGATATTAAACAGGTTCCAATATTGATAGATCTTTATGAAAATGGTTTTTTTAAACACACTTTTGGAACTTTTAATACAGCTAATTTAATTTTTGATATTTCGAGTGAATATTCAAACACAAAAAAGGAACGTCTTTTAATTTCATTAATTATTGATAGCAAATCTAAAATAAAAACTGCATACGCAGAAGAGTTTTTAGAGAAATTTGTTGAGGAATTCAGAAAAATCGAAGATGCGTATAAAGGTTTTTATGTAGCATCTAGAATTGACAAGGGAGATCCTATTAAACTAGAAGAAATAAAAAAATTACTAAATACATTTTATACTTCTTTTCCAGAAGAAGAAGTCATTTTTGAACAAAAAGAGGCAAAAGTTTTAATCTTTGGGCTTTCCTTGTCAGGAAAGACGACAATAATAAGAACAAGAAGAAAATCCGTCTCAAAGACAACATTTCCAACTATTAATGTAGATATTTCCAGAATTTTAGTTAATAACGTATCTCTATTGACATATGATATACCAGGGAAATTTAGAGCTAAAGACCTATGGAAACCTTATCTAAAAAATCAAGATGGATTAATTTTTGTATTAGATGTTATGGATAAAATAAAATTTTCATTTGCACGTGAACTACTACATGAAATTGCAGGGAAACCCGAATTAAGTGAATTGCCATTACTTATTCTTTTTAATAAGGTTGATTTAAAAAAGCAAGATATAAATGAATTAGAAGAAGCTATGGGAGTGAAGAAACTGGGAAAAAGACCAATTAACTCATTTTTAACAAGTGCAATTAAAAATATAAACATTGATGAGGCTTTTAATTGGCTTACACTTAAAATTGCTGAGAGGGTTGAGCAATATACCCCCAGAAAAGATGTTGGGATTATTCTTTGTCGTTGGGATGAAAATTTAGGGATTAAAATCGATGCAGTTTATCCTGATGATGCTTTTGAGAATCCGGAATTGATTGCTGTAAAAAGTTTTTCAATATCACAGTTTATTTTTGATGGTGATGAGTTTAAACCAGCATCAGTAATTCTTCCTATTCCTCATTTAAATGCAAATGCAGCAGTTTATTTTGATTCTGTTGAAGATATGAGTATAAGAGGTGGTGTATTACCATTAAGCTTAATGGTTTATTACAATGAAAAAATACCTAAGAATATTATTAACCAATTTAGTTCTTTCATTGTCCAACAATTCGGTGAAGTAAAAAAAAATTATTTAGATAAAAATGAAATTATATATATTCTTGAATTTATTCATGCTACAATAAACTATCAAATTGAATTATATAGACCTTCAATTGAAGCATTAAAAATAGCTGAATTACGTTATGAGGCTTTGTTCAAAGCTGCTCGAGACGCTATTATAATAATTGATAAAAATACAGGAATAATAATGGACGTGAATAAAGAAGCTGAGGCCTTATTTCAACGACCATTCGAGGATTTTATTGGTTTGCATTCAAGTCAAATATTACGTGATATAATTAATATAGATTTTAATGAAGAAGTATTTGACGAATTTAATTATCCATTTCCTTTAAGATTAGAAGTGATTGATAGATCAGGTAATCTAATTCCAGTAGAAATTAGTGTGAATGAAGTACAGATGGGGGGACAAGTCTTTGCCCAATACATAATTCGAGATATTAGTAAGAGAGTCGAAGCAGAAATTAAGTTAAAACATTCTGAAATAAAATATCGCCATCTCTTCGAAAAATCACCCTCTTCAATTTTTTTAATTGATTCTAATGGGACTTTAGTTGATTTCAATCCTGTTTTAGAGGAAACCTTAGGATATACAAGAGAAGAACTAATGGGAAGGAAATTTATAGATCTTTCAATAATACATAAAGATTATTTAGTAGATGTTCTTAG
>JBHLQA010000295.1:0-4810 GCA_048885285.1 Candidatus Odinarchaeota archaeon | reverse complement strand
CATTATGTTACAATGAGTGCAACAACAGGAGTACTGAATTTTACTATAATAGCCAATTTTACTGACACAGAATTTGATCTAATAACTCTAGGAAATGTAGTTTTTAATAGGTCGAATATTTTAAGTTTAATTTCAAATTTAGTTATAAGTCTTACTGAAAATGCAAACTTAACCATAAGTATCTATAACTCTTCACAACCTACTCCTGCTTGGGTAAATATAACATCAGGAGTCTTATTCAATAGTAGTTTAGGTATTCAAGAATTAGAGGATAATATAATTAATCAAAATTTAAATTTCATAGATTTATCTAATATAACCCAAATTAAGTTTATTTTCGAAAGATTTGATCATACTCCCTTTGAAGCCAATATATATGAATATGATATACGATCTAGATACGCTTTTGATTTGCCCATAACTAATGAAAGTTATGTTGCTTTAGAATTTGATCTAAAGGGGAATGAATCTGCTGTTAATGGATTTAATGTTTGGATAAGAACTCTAAATATTTCAGAAGGCGTTAATTCACATATTAATATAACATTATATAGAGCAAATAGTACTATTGTTAGGGATAAGGCTATGAAAAATTTAAGAACTAATACTTTACGTCCAGATTATAATTCGCTGATAGATACTAAAGTTATTGATTCATATATTGGAGATAACTATACTTACTTTAATTTTAACATTAGTAAAACAGGTAAACTCAACTTGTCAAACTATTTTATAGTAATTAAATCTAACAATTCAAAAAATGTGTATAGTCTTGTTACACTTCCTTATATTGATTATGGTGATGCTGACACAGAACATCAATTGAAAAGAACTTATGATAATGGAATTAATTGGGTCAATGCTAAAAAATTAATTGATATTGAAAGTGATCAATATGATTCAGGGCAATTAGATGCTAGTCTATTTATACTAAACGTTACTAGAGGTTATATGCCCTCAGATTTTAATATCAGTGGTGACTATAATCTAACAATTCAGAATTTACCAATAGAAGATTTAGAGATTAGTTCTTACCCTTATAATGAAAGTTCATATTTAACTTGGGGTAAAGGACAATGGATAAATAATTTTACTACCCCTATAACAAGTGATGATGTCTACAATAATTTCACAGTTTATCTTTCTTGGAATAAAACTAATATAAAAGGTTTTAAGTTTAATGTAACCTATTCTGTGAATGCATATTGGATTGAAGAAGCTTCATCTAGTTATAGTGCATTATACAATGATAACCCGGAATGGATTTTTAATTATACTCGAGAGGTAAATAACCCTAAATTTAGTAATTGGAGTTTTTACGAGTTTTGGTATGTATATCCAGATTATTTCACTGCTCAGAATTTAACTGATCCAAATAATCAAGAGATCTATTGGAGATTGAAAGAACAATCAAATCTAACTAAAAATCCAATGTATAATAAGCTAGTTGTTAATAGCAGTTTTGCAAATATTAATGGTACATATTCACTTAACCTAACAAGCTATAATTTTATAGATCAAATGTATAGTTATATAAATTACAATGCAACATTATGGGAAACCAATGGTTTTATGTATGGAGATAATATTTCAATTGCTTTAAAGATACAAGACCATAATTATAGAGCCCCTATTAATGGTAATGTAACTGCCACTCTTTTTTATCCTAATGGTACACAATTTCAAGATGCACAGTTAAATTCTTCAGAGGGGATTATTAATGCTACTACATTATTTTATGATTTCGATAATCAAACAATTTTAAACCTGACAAATAATTTAAATTTGTTTGGAGAATATCAATTAGGATTCTTCTGGTATAATGGTTCAGCTATAGGATGTAAGACATTAAAAATATATATAGATACATACGAAGCAGAGATAAACGATTTTGAATATTATTCAGAGATAAATAAAAACATACTTGATGGAAGAATAGAAAAAGTATATAAGAATTATACAGCTTTAGTTGCATCAGTTAATAAAAGGGCCCCAATACCTGATTATTTCCCTATAAATGATGCGAATATTAGTGCTCAATTTGTTTATGAAATTGGTAATCAACAAATACCAATATCAATTGATACATTTAAGCAAAGTCAAAATATTATTAATCCTAATGAAACAATTTATTTTAAAATTTCAATCACAAATTTATATGAAATCCTACCTATAAATGTTAAAGCAAATATAAGACTTGTTTCATATGCAAATGAAGAATGGATTATCGCACAAAATACAACAAATAATGTTTTATTAGAATTATATGGTGATTCAAATGATAGTTATGAATTCGATGTTAATATTAAGATTCCAGAATTAAATGCTTCTAGTTGCGTATGGATGGGAGAGAATAATCCCATAAGGCTAGCTGGGGCGAAAGCATTAATTACTGTATATATTGAGGATAATGAGGTTGGAATATACGATAGTGGTCACATTTCATTACTCAGCAATAAAACTAGTAATAATTATGATGGTTATATCTTGGGATTAAAAAAAAATGAAAAGACAACTAGTGAAAATTTAATCAATGATTTTGAAAGAGATGAATGTACTTATCTACCTTCTACTAATTCAATTTTGCTAAATATTTTTGATAAAAATTATCTCAGCAGCTATAAACAATATAGTAAAGATTTTTTTCTGACCTTAAATAGTAAATTTATTAACACTTCAATTAATCCTAACACTTTAGTTAAAGGTCAAACTGTTAATGTTAGCTCAATATTACATACAGAATTCGGAACGCCATTAGAAAATAAAAATATTTCTTGTCAATATTATCATTTAAATTCATGGATTTTCTTGGACTCAAATTATACCAATACAAATGGCTATATAGAATTTTTAATTGATACTCAACAAATTGATTTTGACGAAGATCTATTAGTAAAATTATCATGGGATGGAGATGTCATTAATGGAGCTTCAAAAAATGTTTCCATTACTGTTATTCATCAATCTGATCAGATTTCAATCTCTATCAATAAAAATTCAGATCTCATTTATCAGAATAGAAAGCAATTAATGAGTATCACAATCAATAATATAGGGGACTCGAATTTAAGAATCTTAGAGAATATTTCGATTGATTTTAATCATTCTTTATCTTTCTCAATAGTTTCTATTAATTATTTGGAACTAGAAATGTTATTACCAGGAGAAAATACAGTTTTAATTTTAGAAGTTGATATGAGCAATATTAATATTTTTAATATATCTACTTCCGTTACGGCGCAAAATATCTTAACTAATAAATCCATAACTATTACTGAAGCAACTTCATTTAAAGTCTATTCAGCTCCCTTTTATGATTACTTTATAGAATATTTTATATTTATCATTGGAGCTATTATTATTATAGTCTGGATTGGTGCTATAATATATGCTTGGAGAACTAAAAAACGAATTGAAACTCCAATTGAAGAACCAATTAAAAAACGACCAAGAAAAGGAAAATATGTCCCTGTTTCTGAATTGAAAAAACCCACTCCTACCAAAATGCCTCCTAAGAAATTAGAAGAACCAGAAGAAATTAAAGAGCAAAAAGAGACTGATCTTGATTCCCTTCTCGAAGAAAGAGGATTAGCAGATGAAAAAAAGAAGGAGTAATTCTTAGAAAATAACACTATCATTTGAATACTATTTCTTTAAAAAAGGAGAAAAATAAAAATTAATTATAAATTAGATATTGAGATTAAGTTTCTTTTTAGAAGAGCGAGAGAACTTCTTCCATCAACTCCAGCCAATGCAATTAAAACAGTTTTCTCTGAGCCTACTAAGACTGCAAAACCTTTATCTAATTCGATGGTAGTCGTCTTTAAACCACCTTTCCCAATATCCTTACCCAAATTATTTGAATCTTTTATTATAGCTGCGCATGCTTTTGCAATCTTTCCATGGTCCATATCAGTAATTGTCTGGCCAACTAATACTTTTCCATTCGCATCTGCAGCAATTAATCCTTCTGTCTCAGGAACTATGTCCATAAGCTCTGCTAATTTCTGTTCTAGAACTTTTTTTTCAACCATAATAAATATCTCAATAAATTAATTTGAATTCTGAAATTGATAAACAAAACATCTTAAATAAATATAGATTAAATATAGAGTTTAAGGCATTTAAATTTATCAAATATATAAAAAAGGAAAAGTGAAAAAATAAGTCATCATTAATTAAATCGGATTAATACAAAACAATAATTTATGCTAAAGTTTATTTATATATTTACTTGTCTTTCGTATAGTAAAGAAAAGAATGCCGAAAATAATAATCACTAATATTATTAGGTTATGGCTTGGAATATGATTATAATATTCTTTTAAGGGTTATAGTAGAGCTATGTTAATCTAATTCTCCATAGTGTGTAAAGTTATTATTAAATTTATATTAATTTTATTTGTTTGTATGTCTGTAGAAGAATATAAAGACCATTTCATAATAAAAAGAAAAATTATACATGTATCTGAGAATTCATTATATTTAACGCGTCTGGATATTAAATATATATCTGATATAGAAGAATTGAAAGGATATACTTTTCTTGAAACATTATCATTTGGTGAAAATAGAATCTCTGAGATTGAAGGTCTCGGGATCTTTACCAATCTAAAGAAATTATATCTTGAATTCAATAACATTTCTGAGATTAGGGGTTTAGATTCACTTATTGATTTAGAGATATTATATCTTGGGGTAAATGAAATTAAGGAGATAGAAAGACTAGATAGACTTACAAAATTAGAAGAATTATATATTGATGATAACCAGATTACTGAGATTTCTGGTCTAGATAATTGTATTAACT
>JBHLQA010000294.1:0-4810 GCA_048885285.1 Candidatus Odinarchaeota archaeon | reverse complement strand
TGACTGAAAACATTTAAATATGAGAGTGATAATTAATGGATCAGTAAAAAAATATAAAAAAATAAAAAATAAAAATCAAAAAAGTAGGAAGTGAGTAATGAAAATGGAACAAATTTCGAAAATAGAAGAGAAAGTTGAAAAACTCACAGATATTCAGAGGACCCAAATTTATGAGTATGCACGGAAGGTGAGTCATGAGACATTGGAGGAGATATGTCCAGCACTTTTACGTTTAGCATTGAATTCAGAGAAGGGAAAGCTTAAAAATCAATTGGGAATGGTGATTTTTCATTTGCAGAAAAATGAGCGTATAAATACGCTAATAGGGCTTCAAAAGCTCATTGATGCGGCACTAATAGTTGCTCCTGAGGATATGTTTAAGATTCTTGAGAGTTCTGAGGCGGATGCTCAGGAGTTAGCCAGAAAAATAAAAAATACAATATAGATTTTTTTATTAATATTTCTTTTCTAATAATTTGATCAGGAATCTAAGGATGAAATCTATGGTAATTTATTATTGATAAAGATCTTCATGAATTTCTGGAAGATTATAGATAATAATGAGAATCATGCTCTTTTAAGACATCAGTAAGAACCAAACATAATTTTTTTAATATATCGATATCAACTTTATCTATTGTATCATTGGGTGTATGCATATAATCATGTGATTGAACACCGCTTATTCCATATCCTTGAAATCCCCTATTACCTAAGAACGTCCCATCAGAATGAGTTCCAAAAACTCTTTTAGTAATATAGGGATGGATTTTAAAATTTCTTTTATTCTTAATAATCAGTCGAACAACGTTTTTTGCATGATCACTTTCGTTTCCTCCTGGAAAAAGAAACGGCCGATTATCTATGGATTCAAGGTCAAAAATTATCGACTTTTCAGGAACAAAATTTTTCAGTTTATTATAAAAATGCCTAATCCCCATTGTTCCGCATTCTTCAGCTCCAGTAAAAAGAAACCATAGATTAAGATTTTCTAATCTGTTTTCTGGATTAGCATAGTAATTAACAAGTTCTAAATTACACGTTATACCCGAAGCATTATCAATAGCACCATCGGAACTATTATTTGTAGTATTTAGAGCCATCAATAATGTAGCTAAGATGTTTAATATTAAAGGCAACATACCTATAATATAAAGGATTACTTCAAATTCTCTAAACATATAATTTTTAAGGATTATAACAATAATTGAAAAAAATGAGGAGGAAATCCAAAGCTTAATTATTCTTATGCGTGTTTTAATTTTGAATCTTTGACCCTTAGAATCTATGTGACTCAAGAATAAGGCAATACTATCTTTATTTTCAATATTCTTTGTTATGGTCTTAATCTTTACTAGAAGATTCTGTGAACTAAATCTAAAAAAAATGGGAATTTTTTCAGGATTTCTTGTTAACAATATGGATGTAATTACTATACTTAATAATATTAAATCAAAAATTAATGATATAATTATAAAAATATTCAAGTATAACAAAAATAATATTAATGTTACCGATAAGAATGCTATTTTAGGATATATCCTTGAATAAAACGAACTGAAGGTGAATTTTTGAATTTCATAGTCAAGATCTAAATCCTCTACTTCCTTTTTTAGCATGTTAAAAGCTTTAAGTTCAAACTCCGTTCCAGATAATCGAGGAAAAGCAAACTTTTTAAGATTCTCTTTAATTCGGGATTCTTTAATCATATGTCTAATAGAATTTAAGATGTTTTTAAATCATGTAAAAAATCTAGGTATGTTTTAAATGATTTACAGATGAGAAAAGAAATTTTGTAAATTAATAATACTTTTAGGTTATATGTATATTCTTTTTTTTTTAGTATTTTCTAAAGTAGATTTAAAAAAAATATCTATAAAAATCTTAAAAGAAAGAAAAATAGATGAGAGAGTAGCAAAATTTCAAACTTATTTCTAAATTCCTAAAAATCATTATTCCTTTTTTCTCAATTCTTGAGATTGCATAACGGTTCTCCCAGGAATTTCTTTATCGGGGTTACCACCCATTTTTCTAGCCGCTGCTAAATAAATACCAACTGCCATTGTTGATTTTTCCAACTTAGCTCGGGTGATAAAAACTTTCGAAGCAATTTCACTGATATATTCATCATTGGGTGCATTCAACCAAGCCCATTCAGCGAGATGACATGCCAATCTTAATTTGCCATCTTTCATTAATTCTAACGCCCTTTCAGCTAGTTTTGTTGCCCCTCCTGCAAGATTTGCAATTTCTTTAGCCTGATCGATTTCAGGAGCAGGTTTTAGATGAGAAGGAATACCATCATGCCAACCTCCAAATAATCTCCATATATTTCGAACAATAAATTCAGGTTCATCATACACAGGTTGAAGATAACGTTTTTTAAGTAATTCTTCAGGAAGTTTTACTGTATGAATAATAGTATCTAATGATGCCCCTTTATTCATGAGAGATATTGTTTGATCATGAAGTGATTCCAACAACAACGCGGTGTTATCTAAAGCTTCATAGATTCTTTCTTGTCCAATAATAGGAACCCCATGTCCGGGACATAATATTTTAGGGTTACATTCTTTCATCTTGTTTAATGCTAAAGCCCATTCATGAGCATAACGTTGAACTTTTTGGGGATTACCGGCATTTGGTATTGCCCAAATGAAAAGATCTCCTGTGCATACTATATTTGAATCAGAAAAAAAAACCCATGTATGATCATCGGTTTCTCCTCTTGAATGTTTCAACTGGACTTCCACATCCCCAATTTGAATTGTTAATTCTTTATTATAAGTAACATTTGGGTAATAAAAGTCTGTACTATAAGTAGGATCAGTACTTCTATTATTGATACCGCCAAATTGTCTTGAATTAATAAAACCATTCCATGAAGCCGTTAACTTATATCGATCAAAACGATGATTAACCGCTTCATGACCAATAACTTGAGGTCTCGACCAATTATTCTTTTCACATTCCTCGATGTAAGGTTTAATTCCCACGTGATCAACATGTCCATGCGTATAAATTACTGTATTTACTTGTAGGGGTGTTACTTCTCGTACAGCTTTAAATTTGGAGTAAACATCAAAAATTGCGCCTGGGTCAACAATCACCAATCCTTCACTGGTCTCTCTTATGATGGAATTAGAAAAACCTCGATAAAACCATGTTCTCTGTGAATTATATTCATTTATGAGTTCAAGACCACGAGGCACTCCAAAGGGATGATTGGAATAAGTATCCTTTCTCCCAACCCATAAATCTTCAGCAAAGTCTAAAATTTTACCCAAATTTATCACCTAAATTTTACTATAATCATATTTATTCTTTAATTTTCAATATTTTAAGACAGAATTAATAATTTTTTTTCTACTATAATAATAGATTTATGTCTTATTTGATTTAGATAGCAGCAATAGTTTGATTAAACTAAAAAAATATTATTTTGGGATACATCGTTGGATAAAACAAAGGTAAATAATAAAAAAAATTTGAATAAAACTTATAAATCCTTAAAAAATACATCATTGGATTTTTGATAAATTTGGAGATTTTACAAATCAAACATTTTCTAGAATCACTTGGTTAACTTTTATCATGTTATAAGCATTTTTTAAACATTCCTCAGCATCATCTACAATTGTATTAATAATGTTTGAAACTCTTTCAATATTATTTACAAGGCCACAACTCTGTCCTAAGAGTACGATTCCATCGTCAACATTTCCCCTATATGCTTTTTCTAATTTTTTTACTCCTTGCACAACAACATCCATTGATGTCTCTTCGGCACGTTTTTCAGCTTTATTTACAACTGTTGTATGATTATCGGCATATTTATTTCTCCATACTCTGGCAGGACCAAAAACTCCCGTTACTAATTTAGTATCAGATATAGTAGAATTTTTAACTACATTTTTATAATTGTTATGAAATTCACACTCGTTTGAAGCAATCAACCTAGTTCCCATTGAAATTGCTCCAGCACCCATAGCTAAAGCGGATGCTAGACCCTCACCTGTAGCATAGCCTCCACTAGCAATTACAGGTATGTCTGGCAATTCTTTTCTAACTTGTTGTAATAATATTAACGTACTTGTATTATCATATGACTTATGTCCTCCTCCTTCATGTCCAGTAGCTACAATGCCATCAACGCCATCCTTAACTACTTTTTTGGCTAGATCTAAAGATGGAATTACATGAAAATGTTTTAGATTTGTACTATTTTTTAATATTTCAAAATATTTGTTAAATAACATTTTAGGTGAACCTGCACTAGTAATAATATAATTACATTGTTCCTTTATTCTTGGATTATTCATTATAAATCTTGGAACTTGTCGACATAATTTTACGGCATCGGGTTGTAGTGAGGCTGTTCTTATGTTTAATCCAAATGATTTATCCGTATGTTCAACTACATACGTCATACTTTCTTTTACTTCAGTTAAAGAGACTGTATTATCCAAATTAATGTGACTTAATACACCTAATCCACCAGCCTCTGAAACTGCGACGGTTAGTTTTGTAGTATAAAAAGGTCCCATAGGTGCTGCAACAATAGGATGCTTAATATCAAGCATCTCAGTTATTTCGGTTGTTATTACCATTTTTTTAACCTTTAATCATTAATTAATAAATTTCTTCTTTCAAAATCAATGAATTTCTATTCAATGAACTTCTATTCAATTCAATAGAGTTCTATTTGAATAGTTATTAAGTTAAATTATTTCTATTATTTATAAGTTTAACCATCACAAAAATCTTTAACCTAAATGTCTTTATTAAAAAAAATCTAAAATTTTAATAA
>JBHLQA010000293.1:0-4819 GCA_048885285.1 Candidatus Odinarchaeota archaeon | reverse complement strand
ACTATTATAAAGAGATTAATTAATACAAAAATAAGCAAAAAAAATAAAAAAGATTAAGAGTAAAATTTACTCAATTAGATATTTGTATTTTCAATAATCATTGCGGTTCCCTGACCACCACCACAACACATCGTAGCAAGACCATATTGCGCTTTCTTTTCTTTTAAGATTCTTGCTAAAGTACCAACAATCCTAGGGCCTGTTGCTGCAATTGGATGTCCTATTGCAATACTTCCCCCTTTAATATTTATATCATCTAATCTGTCATCTAATCCCATCTCATGTATCCAATTAAGAGCAACAATAGCAAAGGCTTCATTAATTTCAAAATAAGCAATGTCATCAGTGGTGAATCCTGCATGTTTTAATGCCATCCATGATGCAGGAACTGGACCTCTTCCCATAACTGTAGGATCTACGGCACCAAATCCAATAGAAACAATACGAGCTAATGGATCTAGATCATGTTTCTTCATAGCATCTTCAGACATCAATAATAAGGTTGCGGCTCCTGCATTTACAGGACATGAATTTCCCGCAGTAACCAAACCTTGATCCGTACCAAAAGCTTCGATATATTTTTCTTTAGTTAGGAGTGGTCTATAGTATCCACCAGCCCAACCAGGAGTAGTTAATCCCCTTAAATCTTTTGTACCCTCGTATGTGGCATTATTTCTAATTGATGTATCATGTTCGATTAATAATGGAGTATCTATATCCCCTTCCACATGTCCCATTATTGGTACTATTTCGCCCTTGAAGAATCCTTCCTCTAAAGCTTTTGCGGCTAATTGATGGCTACGAACTGAAAATCTATCATTATCCTCTTTTGAAAAAATATCAACATTCATTTCATGGAGTTTTTGTGCAGTTTCTAACATTGAATACGAGCAACGGAAGTCAACAATATCATCAACAAAAAACTCATGTCCTTTCAACATGACTGGGGGTGGTTCTCTTACCGTAGGAGCTTTTGATCTTGACATAGTGGCATTATTTTTTCCAGAAGCTATAGCAACATCAGAATAACCTAAAGCAATATTATCATATGCTATAGAAGCAGCTGTCATTCCTGAACCACATGCTCTATCTAATGCTACAGATGATACTTTCACTGGAAATTTCGCTAAAAATATGGGATATCGTCCTCCAAAGGTTACATATTCATGATTAAAATGAGTAGCCCCGATATAAAACTCCTCTACATCTTCAGGTTTTACTTTACCTTTTAATCGATTATCAAACATTTCTGTTAATGTTAATGCCGTTAATTCATCTGGACGTAAATTTCCAAAAACATCTCTAGGTGGCTCTCTTGGTCGAGATCTTGAAAACGGTGTTCTAATATAATCTGTAATATAAACATCTCTTAATTTCATTCTTTTTAAACCTCTTTTTATTATTTTAAATTTATATTTTATTTTATTAATTTAAATTTTCAATTACCACAGCCGTTCCCTGACCACCACCACACGACATTGCAGCTAATCCATATTTTGCATTTTTTTCCTTAAGTATTCTGGCTAATGTTGCCGTGATTCTCAATCCTGTAGCGGATGCTGGATTGCCGATTGCTATCGCTCCTCCATGAATATTCATCTTATTTTTCCAATCAACCCCTAATTTATTTGCAGCATTAAGAGCGACGATACTAAATGATTCGTTTATTTCCCAATAATCTATATCATCCACTTTTAAATTTGCATGCTTTAAAGCCATTTGAACTGCCAGTACCACTCCTCGCCCACGTACAGTTGGATCTACCCCTGCAAAACCAATCGAAACGACTTTTGACATGGGTTTTAAATTGTATTCTTTTAGTGCTTCTTTAGATGTTAACAAACAAAGTGAAGCTCCATCACCCAATGGAGCGCTATTGCCCGTAGTTATAATACCTTTATCTGTACCGAATTTTGCTAGATATTCATCTTTTGTGAATACAGGATTTTTATAGCCACCTGACCATCCAGGAATACTTATGACGAGCGAATTAACAATGTTGTCTAGAGTAACTGCTTTTTTAATGGATTGATCTTTTTCAATCTCAATTTCATTATTAGGATCTCCTACTATGTGACCTTTAATACTCATAATCTCTTGATTGAAATATCCGTTTTCCTGAGCTTTCTCTGCTAGATTATGACTTCGTGCACTAAATTTATCTAAATCATCTTTAGTAAAAAGATCTGCTTCCTCCTCAGCAAGTTTCTGTGCTGCCTGAAATAATAACCGACTAGTTTTCCACTCGTATAAATCATCATTATACCATTTATTCTCTGGATCAAGCATCAAATTATCAGGAGGAATTCCAAATACTTTTACTTTTCCATCATAAGTGTGTAATGGTACTCGAGTAAATTGTTCAAAACCCACAGAAACTACAACATCAGAATAACCTAATGAAATATTTGCAAATCCAACATGTAAAGTTGTCATGCCAGAAGCGTCTTGTCTATCAAATACCGTTGCAGGTACATGGAAAGGAAATTTTGCCATAAATATAGGAATTCTACCCCCATATGTACCATGTTCATGTTGTAATAAAGAACAGCCAACCAAAAACTCACTAACATTCTCACGTTTGAGTGTACTGCCATTATTTGGTAGTCTTTTATCGAACATATCTACTAATACATGAGCCGCAAGTTCGATACCCCATTTTTTACTAAAAACGTCATCGTCTGGATTTAGAGGATTTGCTTGAGAAAAAGGAGTTCTTACATGGTCTATTAAATATACTTCTTTTGCATCTTTCATATTTCATTTTCACTTTTTTATTTAAAATATAAAGAATTTAGTGTTGCATTATAGTAATTGAATAAATATTTTGAAGTTTTCAAAATTTTCCGAATTATATTAAAAAAAAAAAGAAAGTTAGAGAGTGATTATTACCCAAATTAATTTACAATAGCATAAGCATTTCCCAGAACTACAGTCCCTCGCTCAGATCGTACTTGAATTATATAGCGTCCGTTTTCTTTCCAACCTTCAGTAGTTAAGGCTTCTCCAGGATAAACTTCACTCGTAAATCTTGCATTAAATTCTCTAAATCGAGAAATATCACCTTCACATAAACCATATACTATAGCACGAGTTGCATGACCATATGTACATAATCCATGTAGAATTGGCCGGTCAAATTTTCCACTTCTTTTTGCAAAAGTTGGATCTATATGTAAAGGGTTAAAATCACCACTTAATCTATATAATGCTGCTTGATTTATATTAGTTGTATAAGTTATACTAAAATCAGGATCTTTGCCTTCAGGAGGATCTAGAGTTTCCGCTTTTGGACCACGATCTCCACCCCATCCACCTTCTCCAATATAGAAGTGAACATATTTTGTATCAAAAATTTGTTCACCTTCCATACTTCTTCCAGAAATTTTTGTATGAACAACTGCAGCTTTTCCCTTGTCAAACATGTTTTCACATACTCCTTTGACTTTAAGTTCTCCTTCTGAGGGAAAAGGTTTATAGAGTTTGATCATCTGTTCTCCATGAATAAAACGGGCACCATCAATTCCTTTCTTACTTAATTTTGGAAATCCATGTCCTCCAACAATGCAAGCATAACTAGGAAAAACTTGTACTCCTCCAGGATATCTTTCATAAACAAATGGTAATTCATCAGGTTGTGCACCAATTCCTAAATTATATAAAATTACATCTTTCCAAGTATATTTATGAATTCTCTCTTCTGTTTCTTTACCTATAATTTCTAAATCTAAACTTGTCATTTTTGATCAATTTGAAACTTTAGAAATATATAGTATAATTTTATCACGAATAATTTATTTATTATTCCAATTAAGAATATTTTTATATAAAGGATTGTGTATAAACAATTTTTCACAATTATTTTTTAATTCTAAAGATTTGTTACATTCAATAATTTTTTTATCTTGTTTATTGATGGATTCACTTGAGATCAAATTATTAGTAGTAGATAGATATTAGCAAAGTAAAGGAAACTACTAATCCTAAAGTTTTCTTTTATAAGAATATCTTCTGTAGTTGATAACTTGATTTTAGGTGAAGGGTGTAAAGAATATTATAATTACACTTAAACCACTTTCAATTATCAATTAATACTAATAAATTATAATGAACATTTATTTATTTTCAATTAATATAGATAGAGTGATTCATCTAAATTAATCATAATCAATCAGTACTAAATCAAATAATTAGAGGATGAAATTTTAATGAGGCGAATATTACAATCTATAAAAAAAGAACCTAGATCTATAGAAGTGGCTAAAGTTGGCGAGATTGAAAAAGGAAAAATGAAAAATGTTCAAGTCGAAGGGATGGATATTTTAATTGCTAATGTTGATGGAAAGTTTTATGCTATTGATGATAGATGTGGCCATATGAATGCCCTACTTTCAATGGGAAAATTGGTAGGTAATATTGTTACTTGTCCCTTTCATTTTGCTCAATTTGATGTTACTACAGGAAAAAAAGTTAAAGAACCTGCATCTGAAGAAATCAAAGATGTTGATAAACTTCCTAAAGATATGCAAAATTACTTAAGTTATGTAGAAACATTAATTGAACCAGTAAAAACTTATGATATACAATCCTACAAATTAAAAATAGAAGGAAACAAAATTTTTCTTATGGTAAACTCCTAAAAATCAATTTTCAATGCTTTTCAAATTTTTTTTAATTTTTGTAAATATATTTTCCATTTACTTAAACTTAACTTTTACTTCTCTTAATAAAGCAGTTATATTTCTATGGTAAAATTGAAAGCTGGATGGATAGTTGAGCTTATCTTCTTTTTCTAGATAATCTAATGTGAAATCTTCAT
>JBHLQA010000292.1:0-4873 GCA_048885285.1 Candidatus Odinarchaeota archaeon | reverse complement strand
GATATACTTTAACTAAATATTATTAGATTTTTGGTAGTTGGTAAGCTTGGAGAGTAAAAAAAAAGACTTAATTATTATGAAATTTGGTGGGTCGTGTCTCCAAAATGCCAAATCATTTGATCAAATTACCAAAATAATCAATACATATTTACATGGTTCCAAATTACTTATTGTTTCCTCAGCAATTAAGGGAATAACTGATAAGCTTCTTAAATTTTATACAAAATCTTGTAATGAGGAATTAGATTGTGAAGCTTTACTAACAGAGATCTCTAATACTCATAATTCATTAATAAATCAAATTTTTAGTTCAAGAAAGGAAGAATATATAAATTCACTGGGATTGATGACTCATGATAATTCAACTCTAAATAATATATGCAAGTGAAATTATATATAAATTCACTGGAATTTTTAAGAAAAAACATCGATGAGTTAACACAGTTAGGTGAAGTAATAAAACTTATTAGACCTAGTCCAGATATCCAAGATCTTATAGTATCTTATGGTGAAAAGCTAAGCACGTTCATCATAACCCAATATTTAAACTCTATTGAGATAAAAACTAAATTTTTATCTTCTAATGATCTTATAATTACAGATGATAATTTTGGAAATGCTCTGCCATTATTAGAAGACACAGAGATACTGGTTAGGGAAAATTTAGTTCCTTTATTAAATGATAATAATAATTATATCATCTGTGTTCCAGGTTATTTTGGATCAACAAAAAAGGACAGAAAAACAACAACTTTAGGTAGAGGAGGAACAGATCTAACTGCAGCGGTGTTAGGATATTCATTAAGAACGTTATTTAATCCTAAAGTTATTTATTGGAAAGATGTGAGAGGATTCCTAGATGCTGATCCAAAAATTTCAGAAAAAACATCTTTGTTAAAACAAATTTCGTATATTGAGGCTAAAGAACTCGCTTTCTTTGGAACAAAAGTATTACATCCATTATGTCTTGATGTAAGTGAAAAAGGAAATATTCATTCAGAGATAAGATATTTTGATGACCCAAAATCAAAAGAATTCACATCTATTACCAAAGAAATAATTAAAAATGGAAAAGTAGTAAAAGCAGTCACATCTATTTATGAACTTTCTATGGTTACAGTTGAAAGTGATACAATGGTTCCTTTATCTGGAACGGCTTCAACATTATTCTCCTTACTGGGAAATAATAATATTAATACTGTATTTATTTCCCAGAGTTCTTCTGAAAATAATATTACAATAGGAATAGATTATAAAGATTCAACAAAAGTGAGTTTCCTATTGAGAAATTCTGAATTATTCGGAAAAAAATGGTTCAGAATAAAGATAAATAATGAGATTTCTTTAGTTGCTGTTATTGGTCCGGGTCTCGTTGATACTCCTGGAATTGCAGGAAAAGTATTTACAACACTGGGGAAAAATAAAATAAATATTTTAGCTATAGCTCAAGGTTCATCCGAGTTAAGTTTTACAGCAATCATTGATAGAAAAGATTGTAAGAAGGCCATTAACATACTGTATGATGCATTTATAAATCAAACATAAAAAATAAAAAAATTTGAAATTCCTGTTAAAAGAAATCTTTAAATTTTTCTTCAGCAATTTTTTCTCTGATCTTTGTTCCTTGTTCTGCCGTTGTCTTTTCTATGAGTGCCTGATTACAAATTTTTTTTCCTATAATTACTTTTGGATTATTTGCCCAGTTTACATTTATCAATAAACATAGATAATAAATTGATGATAAAATCAGAGCAATAATATATCCAATATTAATTTCTGAGGGATCTTCAATTGATATTTTCGCTGAGGGTACTTTTTGTTGGATTAAGGCTTGAAAAGTTGCATCTGCTTGATAATTCACAATCGATTGAGCACTTTGACCATCCACATATGAAATTGAGGAGTTTAGAATAATATCAGAGCTATCATTATTAATTGTCCATAATATTGGTATAACCACACCCTTAGTCCCTCCTAATAAATATTCCAAAACAGAATGCTGGCAAATTGGAGCTGATTGATAAGTACCTATCATACCTTTTTCATCTTTTCCTGTACTTTCTGATATTCCTTGAACCCATAAACCAACACTTCCCTCAAGATTTTTTGAATAAGGCATTGAAAAAACTACATTATAACCCTTTTTATACAATTCAAAGAGAAAAGTTGCCAATTCTATAGCTGAATTTTTTTCAAATTTGGAAAATAATTCATAACCTTCCTCTAATCCTTTCAAAAATTTTTCTATATTAATACCTGACATAAATGCTGGTACAATTCCTACATTTGTCATAGACCCCGCATATCGACCAGAAAGGTTAGGCACATCTAAGATAGGACAATCGACTTTCTTTAAAATTTCATTCATGGTTCCCGTAGAGGATAACCCTATAAATTTATAATTACTTTTCAAAAATATTCCAATGGTAGAATTAATATCCAAAGTTTCTCCTCCTCTCGATATTGGAATTACAATAGAATTATCTGGAGATGTCTTGTCCAAGCATCCCTTTAATTCTACAGCTCTAGAACTAGTTACAGGGAATATTTTTCTTTTTGCTAGGTGTTTTAAAGCGAGGAGAGTTTGAATAGATCCTCCTGTACCCAAAACTATTATGTTTTTGAGTTCATCTGTCATGAAAGGCTTAATTGTTTTTTGGATTTTATCAATATCTAAATAACTTTTAGTATCATAGAAAAAGGGAGTATTCCATAAGTCTTTATTGGTTATTATTACTTCTATTGATCTTTTTATTAATTGATTATTAGTTTTTGGATAATATTCTAATTTGAAGTTTGATTTCATAAGTTACATCTTAAAAAATTAAGTGATTTATTAATAACTTTATATAATCAACTTACGTTTTTATTGTTTTATCAATTTGAAATTTGTTAGAAAGAATAATTAAAAAGAAATTCTTGAGTGAATTAAAAACTATTAGAATATTGTCGCTTATTGCTGATATTTGCATTAAACAAAAATTTGAAAATTAGAACTCTATTCTACTTAAAATAAAGAAGTATACAACTATTCATAATAAGAAGTATCTATAAAAATAACACTTATTTTTCTTTTTAAAAGTGAATAAATATGGCTAAAGCAGAAAATATTGAAAATAATAATGGATTTGAAATGGGAGAACCATATTACTGTAAAGAATGTAAAAGAAATCATACAAAAGGAAAAATCTATAAAGAACATTTAGATTTTGCTTTATTTGAAAATTCTAATAGTAAAAATAATGAAAGTGAAAGTAATGAAATAATCAATGATGATAGCGATTATGATGATGAAGCAGAATTAATTGAAGTCTTTAATGATATTGATGATGAAGAAGATATGATAGACGTTGAAAATCAATTAGAAGATGAGGAATATTCTGAAGATGAAAACTTTTTAGATGAGGGAGATAGTATGCAAGAATGCATAAATGCTGTAAAAAAACTTCCTGGGGTAGGAGAAGCAACTCTTAATAAATTAATAAAAGCAGGATTTTCAAGTCTAGAATCTATTGCATTTACCCCTCCTAGTATTATTCAAGACTCGTCTGGACTTGGTGAAAAGACAACATCTAAGTTAATCAAGGCTTCTATGGAAAAATTAAATATTGGATTTAAATCTGCTGAAGATGTGTGGGAACATAGAAAAAATATTTCGCGAATTACTACAGGTAGCCAAGAGTTAGACGATTTATTAGGTGGAGGAATTGAGACAGGCAGTGTCATAGAGTTTTTTGGAGAATTCAGGACTGGTAAAACACAAATAATGCATCAATTATGCGTTAATGTTCAATTACCAAAAGAAAAAGGAGGAATTGGAGGTAAAGCCTTATATATTGACACAGAAGGAACCTTTAGACCAGAGAGAATAATTCAAATGGCTGAAGCTTTAGATTTAGATCATAAAGAAGTATTAAAAAATATAGTATTTGGAAGAGCATATAATTCTGACCACCAAATTGTTTTAATTAAAGAAGCAGCAAACTTGATTAAAGAGAAGAATATCAAATTAATAATAGTAGATTCTCTAATAGGACATTTTAGAAGTGAATATATAGGGCGTGGTACATTAGCAACTCGTCAACAAACAATCAATTCACATTTACATGATTTATTAAGATTATGTGATATATATGCGGATTTAGCGGTGGTGGTAACAAATCAAGTCCAAGCTAAACCTGATGTTTTCTATGGAAACCCAATACAGGCTGCAGGGGGGAATGTTGTTGCGCATGGTTCCACAATTAGAGTTTATTTAAGAAAAGGTAAAGGAGAACAAAGAATAGCCAAAATTGTTGATGCTCCCAATTTACCTGAGGGAGATGCTCTTTTCTCTATAACTGAAAATGGTATATCTGACTAAATTGTAAAATTAGATTAGTTAGAGCCTCAAATTAATATTAAATTTTTATTTTCCAACCATCTCTCTGAGAGAATTGTATTTGTTGTTCTTTATTCAATTGATGAATTATCAAATTGACTTGTTTTTCAGAAAGTATAATTTTCTCTTTAACTGCACTTTCTAATACAATTTCAGCCAAAATTTTTAATGATTTCACTGATTTTTTATCATAAAGAATCTTTAAAATTAGGCTCTCAATTTTTTCTTTAATATCAAATGGAACTATTAGATCTTTATCACCTTCTAAATCTGATAAAGAAATATCAAGACCATCATCTTGTTCTATAACCATTGTTTTTAATTTTGAATTTTCTGTTTTTTTGTGCATGTCCTCATATTTTACTACAACTTTTCCCTCATTTAGTACCCTAATTATTTTTTTGTCCTCCCTTTCAATACTAGTATTTTTCTTGAGAAAAGTTGGATTATCAGTATTTATTTCTGAAATTTCATTTTCTTTTGAATTTTTTT
>JBHLQA010000291.1:0-4876 GCA_048885285.1 Candidatus Odinarchaeota archaeon | reverse complement strand
TTAGTGAAATTCAAAAAGAACTTCAAATTTCTGATGAAAAAATGATTATTGATGTTGCAGAATATGGTAATACAGTTTCATCAACAATTCCAATTACTTATAAAAACTTATTAGACAACAAAAAAATAAATAAGAATGATTTAATAATTTTTTGCGGATTTGGGGTTGGATTATCATGGGGAACGATGCTTTATAGATATTAAATTATTTAGTATGAAAAAGGATAACATTTTCAAAGACCTTGAAGCGATTCTTAAGAATATTGGAATACAAACAAAAATAAATGAAGAAACAGCACTTATAGGAGAATTGCTTATTGATTCACTTGATTTTATGAATTATATTACACGAGTTGAAGAACAGTATAATTTGAAAATAAGTGATTCGGATATTCAAAATCTCAAACTGGGAATTATGAAAAATATGATTGATTACATATCAGAACGAATCGATTAATGGAATCACCTTTTGTTGCTGTTTTCATGGTTACCTATAATCATGAGAAATATATTGGAAAAGCTATTGAAAGCGTTTTAATGCAGCACACAACTTTTTCAGTTAGACTTTATATTGGAGAAGACTGCTCTAAGGACAAGACTCTTGAAATATGTACATTCTATGTAAATGAAAATCCTGGGAAAATTGAACTAATTCATAACAATGTAAATCTTGGCCCTATAAAAAACGCATTAAATATATTTAAGAAATGCTTTGATAGTGGATCTAAATACATAGCTATGTTAGAGGGTGATGATTACTGGATAGATTCTTTGAAGTTACAAAAACAAGTAGATTTTCTAGAAGGTCATTCAGATTTTTCTCTATGTTTTCATGATGCAATTATTTTACATAATAACAAATTAAAACAACCTAAATATTTTTGTCCATTAAATCAAAAAGATATCTCAAATATATATGATATCATTAATAATAATTGGTTTATTCCCTCCGCAAGTATTGTTTTGAGAAGTAATTATATATTTCCATTACCTAATTGGTATAAAGATATTCATAATGGTGATTATGCTTTATTGCTTTTACTGGCAAATAAAGGAAGGATTCGATACCTTAATGAAGTAATGAGTATTTATCGAAAAAGTGGAAGTTCCTTATCTGATGGTATTGGCAAAAAACATATAAGTATAAATAATAAGATGATCAACTTATTAACATATTTTAATGATTATACTGAATTAAAATACCAAAACCATATTAAAAACAGAATTTTCAAACTTAACCAAGAAAACAAATATTTATCAAGACGTAAAATATTTCCATTATATAAATATCTGAATAAACGAATTTGGATTCAAAAAACTATTAATATGCTAAATGACATATTATTAAAAAGTGAAAACGAATTTTAGAAATATTAATGTTAATAAATCACAGATATCTCAAACTGTGATTTTCCGAAATTATATTCTTGTATATTTTCTTTTTGCACTTGGAGGTGTAACTACTTTCTCCTCTAACAGCAGATTTGTACAATTATTTGCTGTAGTACTTGTATTACTTTTTTTCTACAAAAAGAAAAGAATTGACAAAGAGATTGTCTTTATCAGCATATATATTACTGTTTTATTTATTGCACAATATTTAAAATTCAATGCTTTTAATTTGAAAAATTATATTGTCTTAATTTATACGATTCTGATTCCTTATATAATTATAAAGATTGTTGGAAGAGATTTTACTACATATTATATTAATATTACTGTTCTATTTGCTATAATAAGCTTCTTTTTCTTAATACCTGCCTATTTATTCCCTAAATTTAACGTATTCATACAGAATTTAGCTATTCAGCTCGACCTTGATCCGCTTGAAGGAGTTCATGAAAACTTCATTGTTTATAATTATCAAGAGATGAGAGATGGATTAATAAAAAATCCTGGTCCTTTTTATGAAGCGGGAGCCTTTGGCTCTTTTCTTGTAATTGCATTAATATTGAGCCTAATTAAAACAAGAAGTCTTTTTAACTTTAAAAATATAATCTTAATCATCACTATATTATCTACATTTTCAACTGCAGCATATATAGCTCTTTTTGCAATTGTGCTTTTCTATTATACCAACAGTAAGAAGCTATGGAAACCCATTATATTAATCCCTTTTATTTTATTTATATCATACCAAGCATTTTCTGAGTTTAGTTTTCTTCAACAAAAAATACAAACTCAATTGGAACAAAGTTCTAGATTAGATGAAAGTGATATTAGAGTTGGAAGATTTCATAGTGCAAAACTTGATATGATTGATATAATGAAATATCCAATAACTGGAAGAGGATTGATCGCTGAAACGCGATTTGACAATATATATGAAGTTGGTTCAAATAATGGTTTAACTGACTTGGCTGTACGATATGGTATATTTGGATTTCTACTTTACTTCATTCTCATTTATAAATCATTAACAATATTCTGTAGATTTAATCATTTTAATCCAAGATTCGCTTTTTTTTCATTGATACCGCTGGCCATAATGCTATTTGCGCAGGTTATTTATTCTAAACCTGCTTTTCTTGCTTTAATGATGATGTTTATTCTATATAAAGGTGTAACTCCCTTTAAATCTAAGCAATAGTTATGCCACAACAATTTCCACGATTATTAATTTTAGGTGAGACCTTTCGCAATGATACTGGTGGAGGTATTACGCTAATCAATCTTTTAAATAATTGGCCAAAAGAACAAATAGCTGTTATTTCAGATCAAAGCAAATATTCTTCATATGCTTATAAATCTTCTTATTATCAATTAGGAGAAGAAGAGATCAGAAATAAAATTTTTAATCGATTTATAAAATCTTATGGTAAATCTGGTATTATTAGACCCTCAAATAATATAATACCCCCGAATTCAACAAAAAAATATACAAAAAGACCTTCTTTTTATACCGTTTCTATAAAATATTGCCTTACATCACTTAATATCAAGTGTAAAATTTCAAATAGATTGCTGAAATTTATAAAACACTTTAATCCAGAAATCTTATACATTCAACCTAATTCAATAATCTACGTTTTACTTGCTAAAAATCTACTTAAAGAATATACATTCAAAAGAGTTGCCATTCATTTTATGGATGATTTCAAATTTTATTACAACTTTAAAAGATCATTGTTCTTAAGATTATTTTATGAATGGCATCTAAGCATTCTTAGAAAAATTGTAGACAATACCGATAGGTGTTTTGGAATAAGCCCAAAAATGTGTAAAGAATATTCCATTCTTTTCAAAAAAGAGTTTCATTCTTTTCATAATCCTGTTCGTTTAAGTCTATGGCATGAAGATCAGCCTATCTTAAAAAAAATAGAGTCAAATAAAATTAGAATTGTCTATTCTGGAAGAATTGGAGTTGCTAATTATAATGCTTTAAACGAAATTATTGATGCACTTGAAGAGTTTAATCCAAAAACATCCACAAACTATTTTTTGGAATTATATTCTCCTGATAAGCCAAAAGAAATCATCGAAAAAATTAAGCAATCTAAATATATATCTTATGAAGGATTTAAATCACAGGAATATATAGTTGAAAGAATAAAAAAGTCTCAAATCGTACTTTTACCTTTGTCATTCGATAATGAAGCTATAAAAAGAACATATTTATCAATGCCAACTAAAATCAGTGAATACCTGGCTTGTTCTGCTGCAATCCTAGTTTATGCACCCTCAAATACAGCTTTGGTGGAATATGCTCTTTCAAAACAATTTGGTTATGTTGTGCAATTCAAGGGCATAGAAAACATAATTAAAGGATTTGTAGCTTTGAGTGATAAAGATTTAAGATCAGCATATAGTGAAGTAGCCTCAAAATTAGCAATCTCAACTCATTCAATTGATATAGTAACCGTAGATTTTGAAGAAAAACTTCTTAAATAGCATAATAGTATAGTTAACTAATCAAATCCTTTATATGTAAATTGCTTATTACCTAGGATATTAAGATATTTCAAGAATTAATTTGTAACAAGATAAAGTAATTATTAAAAACAGCTTTATTATGAAGGCTATAGTAACTGGAGGTGCTGGATTCATTGGATCAAATGTTGTTCAACTTTTAAATAAAAAAAACTATGAAGTAGTGGTGTTCGACAATTTATCAACTGGTTTTAAAGATAATTTAAAAAATATTAAAAACGTTAAACTGATTGAAGGTGATATATATAATAAAGTTGAACTTGATTCTGCCATGAGGGGATGTAATATAGTTTTTCACCTTGCAGCAAATGTAGGAAATATAAAATCAATTAATGATCCTGAATTTGATTCACAAATCAATGTGATTGGTACTCTAAATGTTTTAAACTGTGCCAGAAAAAACAAAATAAATAAAATAGTATATTCTTCATCAGCTGCAATTTTTGGAGAACCTAAACAATTACCAATTAATGAAGAACATTCTTTAGCCCCTGATTCTCCATATGGTGTAAGTAAACTCGCCGGTGAATTACATTGCATTTGTTATAACAAATTGTATAACATGAAAAATATCTGTTTAAGATATTTTAATGTATTTGGTATCAATCAACGATTTGATCAATATGGAAATGTTATACCTATATTTACTTCTTATTTATTACAGAATAATTCAATTTCAATCTTTGGTGATGGCGAACAAACCAGAGATTTTGTTAATGTTAAAGATGTAGCTAATGCAAATATTTTAGCCGCTGAAAATGAAAATCTATCTGGAGTTTTTAATATCGGATCTGGTAAAGGTATTACAATAAATTATCTGGCTGATATGATGCTAAGTATTTCTAAAAGTAGTTCTAAAATTAAATATCTACCTGCTAGAAAAGGAGAAGTATTGCATAGTCTATCAGACATCACAAAAGCAAAGAAATATCTGTTTTTTGAACCAT
>JBHLQA010000290.1:0-4907 GCA_048885285.1 Candidatus Odinarchaeota archaeon | reverse complement strand
TCTCCCTTCCCGCATTAATCTACTAAAATTATTATTATAGTAGAATCTTTTATATTTAAATTACAAATAATAATAAATTAGTAAAATTATTTAGTAATATATATTGAAGTTATTTTGACCACAATTATGTCAGATAATACTTTAACTGAATTGGATAAGGAAAAAATTATTGTATTTCAATATAATGATCAATTAAATGATTTTCAAGAACTAGAGTTATCAGATGAGATTGAAATATATGAACTATTAGATCCTGATTTTATTTTACTTTTTGTTGATCCCAATAGGTACCGAGTATGGATTTGGCATGGAAGTAATACAACTACAAGAATGAAGTTTATAGCAGCTAAATTAGCACCCAGTATTAGAGATAGATACGGTTTTGGCTTTAAAATCGCTGCGGTTGATGAAGGCAATGAGACATTAGGATTTAAAATTGCAGCAGGTATCGAAAAGGAAATTGATTATACTGAAGCAGAGATTGGACCTAGTTATGAGGGAACTCAAGAAGATTTAGAATTACTTGAATCACTTTCCAGAGAAAAGATTCTTTTACTATTAGAAAAAGCGGGTGTTCCTGAAGGATATGAAAGAAAAATGGTTATAGTTAAAAATCAGATATTTGGTTACAAAGAGTATGATAGAAATTATTTAGGAACAGTTATAAAAGAGAAACAGCTTTTTCCATTAAAGGAAGAGGTTAAAGATGGTCCGTATTTAGCGGAAAATTATACCCCAAGGATGCTTTTTTCATTCAATAATGTAGTCTTAATTGAACTCTTAAAAAAAGTTGATAATAATAACAATTAATCTAAAAATTACTCTACATAAAATAAAAGCTCATGTCTCATGTAAGACGTAAAGCATCTCAACAGCAAAAAACTGTTATAAAAAAGAGACAGAGAAAGAAAATTCTTGGTATTTTTATTACTTTAATTTTTTTTCTTAGTATAATAATAAGTGCCATTCTAATTTTATCTCCATTGTTCTAAAACATAATTGAAACATTAATTATTTAACTTTAAATCTTTTACCTAAATTACCAAATAAAAAGTGAAACCGAATATTAAGCTAAAAAGGATTGACTTAATTTTTATTGCTTTATTAATAATTTTAACAATCGTTTCAATAGATCTTTTGATAAATACGTCTCATAGAGAAATAATTGAAAATATTTCAAATTATCCTCAATTCCAAGATTTAGGTTCTGGACTTCTTATTACTTTTTTGGTCTGTATGATTGGAAATCTAATTCCCGTTCCTACTCCATATACTTTCGTAGTTTGTTTTAGCGCTCAACCATTTCGAGAAATAAATATACTAGTTCCTTTCTTAGTTTGTTTTATAGCTTCATTAGGCTGTTTAATCGGAGAGTTGGGAGGATATTTAGTTGGGAGGGGGACTTCTGAATTGACTTCAGCTGAAAGAAATGAAACATTAAAACAGTATCAACAATTTTTAGTAGATCACCCAAAAATAGCCCCACTTCTTATATATATTTTTGGACTTACTCCCTTAAATGATGATGTGATCACTGTACCTTTAGGTTTAATAAAGTATGATATGAAAAAGACAATATTCTGGATATGGTTTGGAAAATTGGGATTAATGTTAATATTTGCTTATAATTTATTTGATATCTGCAATTTTCTGGGAGGAGAAGATTGGATAATCAGTATACTTACTCTATATTTTATTATTATCACTGTATATTTGATGTTAAAAATTAATTTTATCGAGCTTTTTAAAAAATTTAAGAAATAATTATAAATATATCTCTAATTAAGAATACTTCTCAATAATATAATTTTGCAAAGACCACGCATATTTTTCAAGATTTAAAATAAGCATTTTTTGCTGTAATTCTCTCAAATATGGTACATCTAATTTCTTAAACAATGAATTAAGTAGATCAATTGTTTCAAAAATTTCTACAATTACTTTCCAATCATTTGACCATTCAAGATCCTGAATTATTTCCATTTTAAAAAATTCACTTCTCAAATTATTATTAAAGATTATTATTATATTCTCTGAGCTTATCCATAAAAATTTAACTTTTTAAATGTTTAGATAGTAATAATTTTCTGATGAATTAAAGATTGAAAATGAAAAAAGTGTTATTTTTTGTAATACCTTTTAAATTCTTTGTTGAATTCTTAGTTAAGACTAATTTTAAGAAGTATATTTTATCCTAGAAATATTTGAAAATTTTTTTCAATGATTTCCTGAGTTTCTTTAAATTCTGAGACATTTATTAATTTATTAAGATCTTGAATTTCTGTTAACTCGCTTCTAAATTTATTACGAAATTCTTTTGAGAAGTTATCCATTAATTCTTTTATTATATCGTTTTTATGGTTAGTTATTAGTACTACAGCAAATCCTAATTCATCGTAATTAACAATTATATCAGAATTCTTAGTTTGAAGTACATCTATATGATCTTTAGTATATACAAATTCTGAAAGTATATGATTAATTCCTATAAGGATGTTACCCCATATGGATGAATCAACTTCATTTTGTATGTTCTTAAATTTATAAGAAAAGAGTAAGATGCCAGATTTGTGATAAATATTGATATAATATATTTTATTTGTTAATTCAGAAAAAACTTCAGGTTTCTTTACGATTACTAAACATAGCGATACTAAATCAATCCATAATGAAAAGATAAAGATTTCTCTAAAAATCCAAGATTGGAATATGCTATAAAAATTAAACATTAGCATTGGGAAAGAAAAGGTAAATGAAATGAGAATTAATCCTTTTAAAGCTGCTTTATTTCTTGCTTCTTTATAAATTGCATAGGATAAATATATAAAATACAATACAAAAGACATTTGAAAAATTCCAGTTAGTATTCCAGTTATAAAATTGAATTTATAATTTATTTTTGATATATTTAAAATTAAAAATGGAGGAGAATTGGAATAATTTACAGAAACTTGAATGGAATCAGGCATCATAATGGAACTTAATAAAAGTCCAAAAAATATCATAAAATATAAAAAAGGAAAATATGGAATCTTTTTAAATTCCTTCAGGAATGCGTACATTAAAGCAATCCACATTAAGCTAATAAAACCAAAAATAAGAGAAATTTTCCATAGAATTATATTAATGGCTTCAGAAAAGAAGAGGATTATAGAAATGAAATAAAATCCTGAATAAAGTATGCATGCATGAAGAATAGAGATTGCATTTAATTTTGCATTAAATTTTGTACCAAATTTTTCAGGATGAGTAAAAAAAAAAAATATGGTATAAATACCAATACATAACATAAAGATAAAGCTAATGATCAAAGGTATTATAAATAATATTTCAGACATGTTTTTATTCAATTAAGAATATTTTCCATTAATTTATTATTGATATGATTTCCACTAAAAATAATGTAATCTTATTGAATAAAAACATATGCTTTTGAAAACAATTTTTCTCTTATCTGTTAAATATTAGAAAAACAAAACTACATAGATAATCCTAAGGATAGTTATACTTCGATTTATAATTTTAATTAAATGATTATTTTGTTAAAAATGGTTCAAAATTTTCTAATATAATTTCTTTTGCATTCCGAAATTCTGAAACATCGATTAAACCAGTTAAATTTTTCAAAATATCCCCATTAATTGAAGAAAATTTAGTCATAAAATTATTAACCGCTTTATCAATAAAAGCATTTTTATGATTAGTAGTCAATAAAAGAGCATAACCATGAATATTGTCATATTCAAAAACAATATCTCTGTTTTTCATTTTGATAAGATTAAGTTGATCCTTTCTATTTATGAAATTAGAAAGTATATGGTTAATACCGATAAGTATTGACCCTTTTATGAGAGCTTCATCAGTTTCCTCTCCCTTTTCGAAATTATAGGAATATAATAGAATTCCACTTCGGTGGAATATAATGAAATCATAGATTTTATTAGTAAGTTCAATGAATAAAAAGGGATTTTTAATTATATAAAACAATGCTACAATCTCATTTACAAGAAAGACAATAGCATAAATATATATGAATATAATATTTTGAGTAATAATATTCATTGAATATAAGAGGATAATAAAAGAAAATTGGGAGGTAATCAATTTTAATATTGTTTGAGATTTAGTATTGCGAATACTTGATAAATTCTTAATGTAATTATAACATATTACCAGTATTATGATTAGATTATAAATTAAAAGAAGACCTAATAACAGTAAGTTATCAAATCTAAATTTATAATATCCATTATCAGAAAATATCATAATTGAATTGGAAAAAAATGTCAAACCCACAATTATTCCAATAATAAATGAATAAAAGAGAGTATAGAGAATTATTTTTTCTTCAAATTTGATAATTATTTTCTGTAAGACACTTAATAAGCCAATAGATAATACCCAAAAAACAATTGAAAAATACAATAAATTTAAGGCAATATTCTCATTCAGATGAATTTCAGTAGAGAAGAGAAATGATCCCAAAAATAAAATTCCCATAAATAGAAATATAATATTTGTTAAAAAGTGAGTTAAAGTGTTACCGAAATTCGATCGATTGAAAAAAATAAAAAATATAGCAATTAATGAAATTATACTTGATATAACAATTATAAGTATATTTATATTTATCATCATAGTTTCTTTATGAATTCCTTATTATCTAACAAAAGAAATATTATTTATACTTATTTAAATTTGTTATCTTTTAGTTTTTAATTCAAAATTTCTCAATTCTTCTATTATAATTTAATTTGGACCTTAATAATTTGATTATATTAATTTATAAATGAAAAAAAAGATAAATTCTTATGATTTAATTTTAAAGAAATGGAATTATAGTTTAAATTTGAATGTTAGACTTTGTTGATTATCTGAAGAAGGAAAGAATCATAGAGAACATAAAA
>JBHLQA010000289.1:0-4929 GCA_048885285.1 Candidatus Odinarchaeota archaeon | reverse complement strand
TAAAGAGTTAATATACTAATTTAAATATATTGAATTAAATTTTTAGCTTTTTTACTTAATTTTTCTCTATATTTTTCCAAAAAATTAAAATAATACAAGAGGTTTAAAAAAAATTCAGCAAGAAATAATGTTATTCCCGGGATGCGTGATAACAAACAGATTTCCCTTTATTGAAGTTTCAATAAGAAAAGTGTTAGATAATCTCGGAATATCATTTGCTGAAAACCCAAAATTTTCTTGTTGTCCAGATCCAAATGGGATTAAAAATAGTAATAAGTTGTTATATTCTATTTCCGCTGCTCGTAATCTTGGACTTGCCGAGGTTGAAAATAAAGCAATTTTAACACCTTGTAATGGTTGTTTTACAACATTAAAAAAAATAAAAATAGAACTTAATACCGATTCCCATTTCAAAAGGAAAATAAATAGTTATTTAGATAAGATTGATGTTAAAGCAGAGGGTCGATCTGAAGTATTTCATCTGGTTGAATTTATTTATAAGTTCAAAAGAAGCACAATTGCTGACAATTTAAGATATCCCTTGACTGGATTAAGAGTTGCGGTGCACTATGGATGTCATTTCCTCAGACCAAGTAATAAAGTCCAAACAGATGATCCTATAGAACCAACTATTTTTGATGAGTTGATTGAAGATTTGGGTGCTGAAAGTATTAATTATGATCTTAAAATGGATTGTTGTGGAGGCAGTCTTGAAAGAGCTGGAAATACGAGTTTATCTTTAGAAATTATTCAGGCGAAATTAGACAGTATAAAAGAAAAAGATATCGATTGCATTGTTGTTTGTTGTCCTCAATGTTATATGCAATTTGATCATCTCCAACAGGAATTAAAAAAAACCGATAATATATATGACATCCCAGTGTTATATTATTCTGAATTATTATGTATTGCATTAGGTTTAGACATCAAAGATATTATTAAGAAACATCATAGAACTCAAGTTGATTCATTTTTTGAAAAGATTGATCTCATCCAAGAAAAGAACAAGGAGATAGAAAAATTCTTTGATTTAAACTTTTTAATTAAATGTTACTCATGTGGGGCATGTGATAATGATTGCATCATTTCAAAGATGACCGAATTTAGTCCTAATATGATTATAGGTAAGATTCTTAAAGGAAAATTAGATGAGGTAATTTCAGATCCTGCTATTTGGATGTGCCTCGACTGTTATTTATGTTTTGAACTTTGTCCATTTGATGTTGGATTAATTGAAATTTTTACAGTTTTAAGAAATTTAGCAAAAGAAAGAGGATTTATTACTAAAGGATATGAAAATGAATTTAACACCTTCTATGAGAAAGGAATCATAGGAATGCTTTCAAAAACAGCCCGGAAAAGGGTTGGGTTGTCAACCGTTAAACCTGATGTTGGAGATTTAAAAGAACTATTTAATATAATTGAAAGAGAAAATACCAAACTGGAGGAGTAAATCATGAGATGGGAGAACTATACATCATTACCAGAGCAATACAGAAATCAGAGAGTATTTGATGGATGTGGAATCTCTGGATTTATTAATATTGATGGTAGTAGAGTTTCAGGTGATAAGGTTATTGATATGATAAGTATTCTAAAGGAAAGAGAAAATGGATTAGGGGCGGGTTTTGCGGCTTACGGCATCTATCCAAAATATAAGGATTACTACGCATTTCATTTCCTTTTCGATACTATTGCTGCAAAAACAAATACTTTACATTATTTAGAAAACAATGGCACAATTATCGCATCAGAAGCTATTCCAACAAATACACCAACTAATATTGATAATCCCCCAATTATCTGGAGAGCTTTTTTCGATCCTAAAAAAAGCCATAATCTTGAACCAGATGAAATAATATTAAAGATTGTAATGGAAATCAATGCAAATATCAATAATGCATTTGTTATGTCGTCTGGTAAAGATATGGGTGTGTTTAAAGGAAATGGCTGGTCTCATGAGATTGCTGATTTTTACATGATTTCAGACTATAATGCATATATGTGGTTAGCCCATTCTAGGTTTCCTACTAATACCCCTGGATGGTGGGGGGGTGCTCATCCATTTAATTTGCTAAATTGTTCGGTTGTACATAATGGAGAAATAACTTCTTATGGAACGAATCAAAGATATTTAAGTTCATTTGGGTATAAATGTACTCTTTTCACTGATACAGAAGTTATTGCATATTTATTCGATTTATTGTGTCGTAAACACAAATTACCATTATCTATTGCAACTATGGCATTAGCTCCTCCATTATATGAGGAGATTGAAAGGTTAGACAAGAAAGATGAAATAATTCTTAAATTAATAAGAGCAACATACAGGAGTGCTATGTTAAATGGTCCATTTTCTATTGTTGTCGGTTATTCAAACCCCGTTCCTACAATGATTGGATTAACTGATAGAAAGAAATTAAGACCTTTAGTTGTAGCAATTTCGGATGATGAGAACATTATATACATGAGTAGTGAAGAAGCCTCATTTAAGCGATTGACTTCCTCAAATAGTAATTTTTCAATGAAAGAAATTTGGCATCCCAAAAGCGGCACAGCAACTATTGCCATGTTAGGGAAAGGATTAGTGAGAAATGGTCTCGAACCATCTTTGATGAATCTAAAATCAAAATACGAAGGAGGTTTAGTTAATGGCAATTGTGCATGAAATCATTAATTATTTTAGAGTTGAGATAAACAGAGAACAATGCAAAAAGTGTAAACGATGTGTTAATCACTGTTCATATGGAGTTTTATCCTTTAATGGGGAAAAAATTGTGTCTGACGATCAAAAATGCGTTGCTTGTCAGAGGTGTGCTGTTATGTGTCCTGGAAATGCAATAAGAATAGTTCAAAATGAATCATTTCTGCCTCCTCATGGAAATTATACAAGAAAAATTAGAAACATTATTTGGGCTCAATCTGGAGATGGGGGTGTCTTATTAGCTGCTACTGGTAATGATAGACCAATACGTTCAATATTTGATGATTTGCTTTTAGATGCATGTCAAGTTACCAATCCATCCATTGATCCTTTAAGAGAAAAGATTGAGACTAAGATATTTTTTGGAAGAAAACCAGAGAAATTAACTTTTATCTCTGATCAAGATAATTTAGAAGGAGTCTCTTTAAAAACAAAATTGATGCCAAATTTTGAAATTGATATGCCTATTATGGTAGGTCATATGTCTTTAGGCTCCATTAGTTATAATGCATGTCATGCAATTTATAAAGCAGCAAAGGAATTAAATATTGTAGCAGGTACAGGTGAAGGGGGATTACATCCAGATTTTTTTGAATACGCTCCAAATATCATTACAGAAGTTGCTTCAGGAAGATTTGGGGTGAATTTGAATTATTTACACAATGCTGCTGCATTAGAAATAAAAATAGGACAAGGTGCAAAACCAGGTCATGGTGGACATTTGCCAGGTGAGAAAGTTAGTAGTTTAATTTCCCAAACTCGAATGATTCCTAAGGGAAGTGATGCATTATCACCATATCCTCATCATGATATATATTCAATCGAAGATTTGGCTCAATTGATTGCTGCTTTAAAAGAAGTTACACGTTACAAAGTACCAGTTGGAGTGAAAATAGCAGCAGTTCATAATTCTGCTCCAATTGCCGTAGGTATAGTTAGAGGTGGAGCCGATTTTTTAACACTTGATGGTTTTCGCGGTGGAACTGGGGCGGCTCCAAGAATTATTAGGAACCATGCAGGGATTCCCATTGAACTAGCCATTGCTGCTGTGGATGAGAGATTAAGGCAAGAAGGACTAAGAGATCAAGTCTCCTTAATTGCTGGTGGTTCGATTCGATATTCTGCAGATCTGATAAAAGCTATTGCTCTAGGGGCAGATATTGGAATGTGTGCTATGCCTGTTTTAATAGCAATGGGATGTAGAGTCTGTCAGCAATGCTTTAGAGGACTGTGCTCTTGGGGCATAGCTACTCAGCAAAAATATCTAGTAAAAAGATTAGATGTTGATATAGCAAAAAATAGGATAAAAAATTTATTTCATTCTTGGAATGAAGAATTAAAAGAAGTTTTAGGAGCGATGGGTATTGATTCAGTAGAATCGCTCCGTTCAAATAGAGACCGATTAAGATATATTGGTCCAAATCCGCATATTGCGGAAATTTTAGGAGTAAAACATGCTGGTGAATAAAAATATGATGGTTGAAAAAACAAAATCAAAAATTTATGAAATTGGAATGGATGATATGATAGAGATAGATGCTGCTCCAAATGGAAATCCAATTGATTATAGAAATCTTAATACCCAGATTCATGGAGCAATTAATGCAAATTTCACAAATATCATCTTGAATAATGTTTGTGGGCAGAGATTTATAGGTGCTGGACTACAAGGAAATATTGAAATTACGATTAATGGTGTTCCTGGAAATGATTTAGGCATTTTTATGGATGGTCCAAAAATTAAAGTAAATGGTAATTGTGAGGATCAATCAGGAAATACCATGAATCACGGGAAAATGATTATTGACGGTGATGGAGGAGATGTTATTGGATTGTCTTCTAGAGGAGGGAAAATCTATGTCAAGGGAGATGTAGGCTATAGGGTTGGTATACATATGAAAGAATATGAAGATCAATTCCCCACTTTAATAATCGGTGGCACCGCTAAAGATTTCTTAGGTGAATCTATGGCTGGTGGTAAAATTATTGTACTTGGTCTGAAAATTTTGCAAGATGGTACTATAATTGAGAATCCGCAACCAATTTGTGGTTCAGAACTAGGTACAGGTATTCATAGGGGTGCTATTTATCTTCGAACAGATGAAAATATTGAAGACAGACTAGGAGTTGGAGCTAAAATTTTTAATCTTTCAGAAGATGATCAAAAAGAAATCGAAAATGATATAAAAGATTTCTGTGAAACATTTAATATTCCTATCACCACT
>JBHLQA010000288.1:0-4932 GCA_048885285.1 Candidatus Odinarchaeota archaeon | reverse complement strand
TAGGCAATTAGTTTGTGCTCATCATCTTTTGCCGCAACAATACTCCCATCACCTTTATATGACATTGCAACTAATCGCTCAGCTTCCATTTGTAGTATAGAATATTTTACTCCCGAAACCATGATAAACTGAGCATTCTGACTAAGCCAACTTGATATTACTCTATCTACATCTGCACTTATATCCCAATTATCTGTTGAATAAATAATTTCTTTACCTTTAATTACAGCTACAGCGATAATATGAGGATCGGCTTGCATTAAATTATTAACAGCGGTTTGTGGGTCTACCGGCATTTTTTTTCAACTTTCTTCTGGTAATTAAAATAATAAAAAGTCATTAAATAACTTTATAAAATAATTATATACTAATTTATTAAAAATTTATCGAAAACATAATTTTAATCCCTTAGTTTCTCTTTTCTAACGTTAAACTTGCTATATATTTATTTATTATTCGACTTGATTAGATCAAAATCTTTCTCTCTGTTTTTCTTATAATCATCTTCGAATTTGAATTATAGTTCCAAAAAAAAGTATTAAAAATTTTTTTTTATTCTCCAAAATAATTTTATGAAGTTAAAGATTTTTTAATGTTTTACGTTATCCTAGAAAATTTTTTCAAAGGACAAATTATTCCTTTAACAATAATTTAAAAATTTTTATTTTTATCATACACTCCTAGTTCATACCGACAAAAAAATATGATCAAATTGACTCTTAGATTGTATTAGAAAAAAGTTATACTTCCATTAATATATTACTAAATTAATCTAAAAATATTACGATTTGATTATTCTGGAAGAAAAAATCGAAGATAATAGGGATTTCTATTTGTCTTAAAATAATGTCGCATTATATTAAGAGAAAGAAAGAATTTATCAAAATGATTAAATATATTTTTAATTTCAAAAATTATAAACTGAGTTTATTATTAATGGATAAATCCTCAAAACGCAAACATTTAAATGTGCAAAAATAATTATGAAAATTAAAGTAGAGAATTTTTAAAGGGTTAACATAATTGGATCTTTCATTCCCTCAAAAAAATTTCAATTTATGTCCAGAATGTGGTAACAAAGATTTAATCTCAGATGAATCTCGTGGTGAGATAATTTGCAACCTATGTGGTTTAGTTTTAAGTCAAAAAGTTATAGACACAGGGCCAGAATGGCGAGCTTTTACATCAGAAGAAGCAAATAAAAAAGTAAGAGTAGGAGCCCCTACAACACTTACACTTCATGATAAAGGCTTGAGTACCATGATTGGTTGGAAGAATAAAGATGCATTTGGAAAAGCAATAAGCCCTAAAATGAAAGCCGAAGTTTATCGTCTAAGAAAATGGCACGTAAGAACACGTACTAATAAATCAATTGATAGAAATTTAGCTTATGCAATGAATGAATTAGATAGATTTTCTTCTCAATTGAACCTTTCTAAAGATTTGAAAGAATCAGCAGCTCATATTTATAGAAAAATGGCTAATAAGAACTTAATTAGAGGTAGATCTATTGAAGCAATGTTAATTGCATCGATTTATTTATCCTGTAGGTTAAACACCATACCAAAAACATTAGATGACTTTTTAGAATTTGCTTCAGTAGATAAAAAAAAAGTTGCTCGTTGTTATAGATTAATTCTAAACGAGCTTAATATAAACATAAAAGTCTCATCTCCAATTAATTTTATTCCACGATTTTGTGCTGAATTAAAACTTTCGGGAAAAACTCAAAATAGAGCGGCTTCAATATTAAAATTAGCTAAAAAATATCGTATTACTGCCGGAAAGGCTCCAACAGGATTAGCAGGAGCAGCATTATATGTTGCTGCAATACAAGAAGGAGAACGACGTACACAAAAAGAAATCTCAATGGCAGCGGGAGTTACAGAAGCAACTATTCGGAATCGATACAAAGAACTAATAAATCATTTAAAATTCGAAATAAAAATATAGAAAAGATAAAAATCCACTAATTTGAAACAACTAAAGAATTATTGATTTTTATCAATGGGAATTAGAATCAACGCACTTTAATACGCTTTATAACATCTGGACGTTTTTTGTACAAAATCCGAAATCCGCAATGAGAACATTTAATACCTGGAAGAGCACTCAATTCTTTTTTACTAACTTCCTTTCCACAGCTCTTCCTAGCACAGACATATCTCATAATTAATCTTAATTCCCCATAATTAAAATACTTTTTGCTTATTTGTATTTAGTAATCCCAACTTATATGCAAAAATAAATTAGTAAATGATCATTTAAATCAGATATATAAGGATTTTCGTTTATCATCTGTATCAACAAGTTGGAGAGTATCAAGATCTTTTTCCAGTTGATCTCTTTTAATTTGTAGGTTTTTAGTAATATCTTCTATACTTTCCAGAGAATACTTCTTCTTTATTGGTAAAGTAAAGGATTTTTTAAGCATTTCTAAGAGTGTAATTGAGGCTTTAAGATCAGTAATATCTTCGTTAATCATGGCAACATTATCTGTTTCTGCAAGAAAAACCAGACCATCAATGTTAAATCTAGCTTTTGCTAGCGTTGGAATTAGTCCATTTGCTCCAATTATTACACCCTTCTGAATCTTTTGACAATTATTTTCTGCTAAATAATATTCTAATAACTCTTCATTAGTTGAACTAAGATAAATTTTAGGAAGTTTTGATGTGATTTTTCTACTATTAACTGGATATGCCCCCAAAGCTATTACTAATTTTATTCCATATTGATGAATGATTTCAGTTAAAAAGTTGGATATTTTATATATTCCTTTTGGAGTGAGACTTTGAGCATCCGCAGTTATTAATAATAAATCTCTTAATTCATTTGGATCCTTCCAATATAAAATCTCAGCTTTAGGTGCTGATAATATACTTTCATCTACTATTGCTCCTGCTGGGTAGTCATCAAAAATAATATCTATTAAATTTTTCGCGTTAAGTTGTCCTACAAGCGAATCTAAAGCAAATTTTCCAACATCTGCAATTCCTGGCATACCTAGGATACAGAGAGGTTTTATAAAGTCTTTTTCCTCCATTTTTTCATGTTTAATTATTCTTATTCCTTCCATAACTTAAACCTTATTTATTAATAAACATCCCTAAGAATAGGGTGTTTTTATCAGTTTAAAAATGATGTATTATCCTAGTAGACACAAGATTTATTGTAAAACTAATATAATCATATTATCAAAAATTAAATTTAGATCAGAATCTTATTCTCCATATTACAATATGGAAGATCTTAGGTTGTCTTTGAAATATAAATGTTGGAAATGCGGCATATGTTGTCATCAGGTAAAAAATCATGAATTTGGTTATAGCAAAAGAATTCCAATTTATTCAGACGAAGCTGATAAATTAATCGAGATTGCCAAAAAACGGGGTATTGAATTTAAAATTATTGAAGACCTTGTATTTCCTGATATAAAAAACGAAAAAATTTTAGTTGTTACATATCGTATTAGATTAGATAATGAAAATCAAGGCTGTCCATTCTATAATTCTTCTTCAGGATGTACTATTCATGATAATAAACCATTAGCATGTCAAGCATATCCTCTAGCGTTAAAACGTATAGACGCTTTTAATTTTGAGATTTCAATTGATCCTCTATGTAATTTTGTTATTCAATATTATCATAAGTTGGAAAAAGTAGAACTAGACGATCTGAAAGAAATTTTCGAAAATGAATATCCAAAAGCTGAAAAATTCTACAGAAAAAATAAAAAACTAATATTTAAAATAAGGAAGTTAGAAGCATTAAAAAAAATAATCATCCCCCGTAAAATAAATCTGGAAGAATTTAATAAGTATTTGAAAGATTGGGATAGAAATCATATTTCAGTAAAATAATTAGATAAAGATTTCTATATTCTAAGTTTTAAATCTTGTATGAACTCTTTAAATTCATTGTCCTCTAAATTTAGAGTTTTATATTTATTGTGAGGAAGGGTTTGTTTTAAAGATAGATGAGAATGCTGTAATAAGTAGAAATGGACGACACGACGAAAAAGAAACAAAAAATATTGTTTTCTTAAAAAGAGGAAATCATACCTTCAGGATATTATATTATCACCGTAATTTTGATTCCGGATTCAAAGCAATGTATGCCCCGTTGCTGGAAGACAGTTACCAAAAGTATTTCTTTGGACAAGATTCAAAGCTGGTGAAATTTTAAATCGTTTATTTTATTAAATGAACAGTATCATTAACAGCAGCATAATAGTTTTTTTTAATTGCTGTAAATCTTTATTATTAGGTTCCGCTTTTAATAGCTTATTGATCAAGTCAATAGCCATATCACAATTTAGCTGATCATACTGACAGCTGGTTGTATAAGTTAACGTTAAACGATACAGAGCATCAAAATCATTAGGAAAAACCTCCAGAGCTTTTCTTATGTTTTGTTTTACCTTCTCTTTGGTTTCGATAACATGGGTGTGGACGTCCACCACACCGACCGCAATCTCTTTGGTGAACTTGGGCTCACGAAAAAGATCAAGATGGGCAAAATCTGCATTGGCGAATTCCAAATCCAATTGATCCACAGCCAAATCCAATATCTTGGGATACATAATGCTGAAATCACCGTAACAGATATGACTGATGGTCTTGGCTTTTATGTTATCGGTAACTATGCGCATGGCTTCAATGGCTAAATCTATCCTCATGTTGTATTCCAACACATTCAATACCGTTTGAAAAACCGTGTTAATGATCGTTCGTCCCCCCGGACTGCCAATAATAAGGTATGGTTTTCCATCTTTGCTGACGATCGTTGGAGTCATACTGGAAAGCATTCTTTTCTCTGGCTCAATGAGATTTGGCTTAGTTCCAATTAAACCGCCTGAACTGGTGTATCCCGGCTGGGGATTGAAGTCTCCCATTTCATTGTTGAAAATAAATCCCAGTTCGGAGGAGC
>JBHLQA010000287.1:548-4935 GCA_048885285.1 Candidatus Odinarchaeota archaeon | reverse complement strand
TTTTTTTAATTTTTTTAATTTTATACTCAAATTTTATAAAAACTACCTGAGAATGTTCAAATTCAATACTTATCACATAAATTTAAATATTATTAGTAGAATATTTATTTGTTTTAATAAAAGCAAACTATCAATTATCCAAAAAGAAATTCGATTGAACTATCTATGGAGGGCCATAGCAATTTATTTAATTTACTGGGTAAATATTATTGAATGAATCAGATCTTTATCAAACGGAGGACGTATTTAAGGAGCTCTTTGAAAATATAAATTCTGCAATTGTGATTTATGAATCAATAAACGATGGGAAAGATTTTATATACAAACAGCTGAATAGAGCAGCTTTAGATCGATTTAGACTCTCTAGAAAAAATGTTATTGATAAAAATATTATCGATATATTTCCCGGTTTGGAAGAATTTGGTTTAATAAATGCTTTAAGAAGGGTATGGAAAACAGGTAAATCAGAGCATTTACCAATATCTCTTTATAAAGACGAGAGAATTTCTGGTTGGACTGAAATGTATATCTATAAATTACCCTCAGAAAATGTGGTTGCTATATTTGAACCAATGACAAAAATCGTTGAAAAAGAACAAGAATTAAAAGAAAGTAAATTAAAATTTAGTACATTAGCAGATCAATCATTAATGGGAATATATATTATTCAAGAAAATAAAATGATTTATGCTAATCAAAAGCTTGCAGATACAATGGGATTTGATTATGAGAAACTAATGAATATGAATTTAGAAGACCAATTAATGTATGTACATCCAGATGATAGAGAATTCGTTAAAAAACAAGTCATTAAAAAACAAAAAGGAAAGAAGGATTTAATGGATAAGTATGAATTTCGTTATCTTAAACCATCAGGAGAAATATTATGGATTGAAATATATTCAAGAACAATTACTTATGAAGGTAAGCCTGCTTATTTTGTAACATTTCTTGATATCACCGAAAAAAAGCAGATGGAGGATGCTCTACAAAAATCTGAATATGAAAAATCAGTTATTTTAGAAAGTCTTTTAGAACATATAATTTATCAAACAACAGACAATACTATACTATGGGTAAATAAAGCTGCTGCTGATTCAGTAAATATAAAGCCAAAAGAGTTGATTGGACGTAAATGTTACCAAATCTGGAATGCCTTAGACGAACCTTGTGAAGGATGCCCTATAAAAAAGTGTATTATTAGTAAAAAACCAGAAACAACTGAAATGACTGCACCAGATGGGAGAATATGGTTGGTTTCAGGGTATCCTGTTAAAGATAATGATAATAACGTCATTTCTGTGGTTGAAAGTACTCTAAATATTACAGAGAAAAAAACTGCTGAAAAAAAAGTAAAAAATTCAGAAAAAAAATATAAAAAAGCATATTACCAAGCAAATCTTTATAAAGACATTTTTGCTCATGATATTAATAATATATTGCAAAACATTAGCTCCTCAGTTGAGCTTAGTTCTCTTTATCTGAATAATCCTGAAAAACTAAACACAATCAAAGAATTATATAAAATAATAGATGAACAAGTAAACAGAGCAAAAAAGTTAATAATCAATATAAGAAAAATAACCGAAATTGATGAATCAGAGATTGTTTTAGAAAAAATTGATACTATTGCTTTATTAAATAAAGCAATTGAATTTATAAAAAACAGTTTTCAAACAAGAAATATTGATGTTCAAATTAATACTCCTATTAAAAAAACTGATGTAATTGCTAATAATTTTTTATTAGATGTGTTTGAAAACATTTTAATTAATGCGGTTAGATACAATAACAAACCCAATATTGAGATTATTATTAATATTAGTATAGAAAAGAAGGAAGATAAAAACTATCTCAAAATTGAATTCAAAGATAATGGAAAAGGTATATCGGATTATCGGAAGAATACAATATTCGAGAGAGGATTACGAAAACGTTATAAAACTAAGGGAATGGGGCTTGGATTATCACTAGTAAGAAAAATTATGGATACTTACAAAGGGGATATCTGGGTTGAGGATCGAGTTAAAGGTGATCATAAACAAGGTAGTAATTTTATAGTTTTAATTCCAACTAACCACTAATTATCTATAGCTTTCTAAATTGCTTGGGAAATATTTTTTATTTTATTACTATAAACTTTAAAAATGATATAGATAAGAATGAAAATATGGAAAAATATGACATTGTAGTAATTGGTAGTGGAGTGGGTTTAAGTGTTTTAAACGTTGGTATTCAAATGGGAATGAAATGTGCTCTTGTAGAAAATACTAAAATGGGAGGTACATGTTTAACAAGAGGATGTATTCCTTCAAAAGTATTGGTCCATCCAGCTGATTTAATTCGAGAATCTCAGCATGCTCAAAAAGTTGGAATTAAATTCAACGTAGAACATATCAATTGGGATTTAATTGCTGAAAGAATGTGGTCTCAAATCGATGAGAGTAGTATGATGGAACAAGGATTATCAACAATCCCAAATTTGAAAGTCTATAAGGGTATTGGAGAATTTATTGGAGATTACGAGATGGTAGTTAGGATTGCCAAAAATGGTAAAATAATTGCTCATTTCAAGGGTGATCGATTCGTAATAGCATCGGGAGCAAGATCATTCATACCACCAATTCAAGGAATTGAAAAAATTGATTACATTACAAATGAAAACTTCTTTGGTAATAAATTTCCGAAAAAACCATGGAAAAGTCTTATAATTATTGGTGGAGGGGTAATAGCTGCAGAATTTGCCCATATTTTTTCGGCGATGGGTACTGAAGTAACAATTGTAGAAATGCTTCCACGTTTGGTTATAACTGAAGAGCCTGAAATCAGCAGACTTTTAGAGAAAAACCTTAGAAACTATATGAACGTTTTATTAAATGAAAAGGCAGTACAAGTATATGAGAAGAAAGGACAAAAAATCGTTTTATTAAAAAATACCCAAACAAGTGAAGAAAAGGAAATAAAAGCAGAAGAAATTCTTATTGCAACAGGTCGAAAATCAAATGCAGATCTATTAAAAGTTGAAAAAACTGGCGTTGAAACTGATGAAAAAGGTTGGATAAAAACTAATTCTTATCTCGAAACTAGTAAAAAGAATATATGGTGTATTGGTGATGCTAATGGACTTTATCAATTTCGCCATAAAGCAAATTATGAAGCAGAAATTTGTACAAATAATATTTTTGGACCTGAAAATCAAAAAAGATCAGTTGAATATTCTGCAGTTCCATGGGCAATATTTACATATCCACAAATAGGTCATGTTGGAATGACTCAAGCAGAAGCCATTGAAAAAGGACATGAAATTTTCATAGCTATGAAAAATTATTCTACGGTAGCAAAAGGGTTCGCAATGGGTTATGAACCTGGTCAAGAAGATGATGGGTTTGTAAAATTAATTGTTGATAAATCTTATAAAATATTAGGGGCACATGTTATTGGTCCTCATGCAGCTTTATTAGTCCAACCATTTGTATATTTGATGAACGCAGGATTTACTTGTAGTTTACCTGAATCTAAGGATGATAAAAACCTTCTCAAAATCCAAAGAGCATGTCCCGAAGCGGGTTCATTTATGCCTATCTATCATTCAATGGTTATACACCCTTCTCTTAATGAAGTTACAGGTTGGGCAATTGGTAATTTGAAACCAATTAATATTAAAATGAACCAACATGAACATCATTATTAGTAATAAAACCCTCCAAAAATATCTTCTATATTTTTCTCCTTTCTACTATCCTTAATAGAAATTACCATCAAGTATTTAGATTTTTAATCTAATATTATGATCAGATGGTAGTAAAAAACAATAATTATAAAAAAAATAATAGGATTGGACAAATCTTTACACCTAATTATATTGCCAAATTTATGGTAAACAATATTTTAGATTTTATAAAATGCTTTGGAAAGAATCCTCGCACATTAAAAGTGTTAGAGCCAGCAGCAGGAGAGGGAATTTTCTTGAAATACCTAATAGATAATAACTTCTGCAATATAACTGCATATGAAATGGATATTAATTTGAAAAAGACTCTTTTAGAATCTTATCCTGATATACATTTCAAATTTGAAAATTTTTTAGGTTTCGATAGAACTGAAAAATTCGATATTATAATAGGAAATCCACCATATTTAGGACAAAATTACAATGCAGCGTTATTTCAGGATTATGTTAAAAAATTCCCTATATGTGATAAATATTTTGTAGGTAATATGGATTTGTTTTATTATTTTATTCATTTGGGAATAGAAAAGTTGAATCCTGGAGGACTCCTGACATTTATTACAACAAACTATTGGATTACAAAATCTAGCAAAACTGGAATAAAATTGCTAAAACCATTAAAATACCTAAGGACAGAAAGGTGGGAAGAATTGGCTT
>JBHLQA010000287.1:0-538 GCA_048885285.1 Candidatus Odinarchaeota archaeon | reverse complement strand
TGGATTACAAAATCTCAAAAAACAGGTATAAAATTACTTAAACCACATGTTATAGAAGAATGTTATTTACTTCAATATTTAGATTTATCACACTTGAAAGTATTCAACGAAGCAAAAGGGCAACATAATTGTATTTTTGTTTTACAAAAGAAGACTGAAGAAGAAAAATTTCAAATCTTAAATAAAAATATCGAAATAATTCAAGTATTTGGAAATAATAGTATAAATCATAAAGATGTATCGTTTAATGAAAAAATTTTCAAAGAATTTAGGAAGGAAAATAAAATAGGGTATGTAAAAAGGTATATATCAGCATTAACAAATAATGATTTAAAGAAAGATAAAAGTTGGAACTTAATTTTTCCAAATGAAGTACGGATTGTCGTTGATAAAATTGAAAATTTTTGTAGAATTAATGGTGTAATTGGAACTCTAAACGATTATTTCATAATACGTAATGGTCTGATTCTTATTAAAGATTCAATATTTATTTTAATTGAAGGAAAAGATTTATCTATTCAAAATAACAATTTTTTTA
>JBHLQA010000286.1:0-4935 GCA_048885285.1 Candidatus Odinarchaeota archaeon | reverse complement strand
TATTTTTCTTCTAGAGCTTTCTTTTCAAATAATCTTTTTTTCAATTTAACCATATTAGTATCCATATTATAATCTACTAACTCTACTTTAGCAAGTTCCTGAACAGCCCTTAAAACAAATGCACCAGAGATTCCTGTAGTGTTCTTTATTTCATCTCGAGACATAGTTTCTTTATCTCCATGGAGAATTTTTAAGATACGATAATGTGGTTGTCCCTGCCAAATTTCTGAAACTAAGACGGTATAAATTGATAATAAAGCACGGACTTTTTCAAAGTTAAATTCTGCGTTTTCAGCTTCTTCAGCTGCTTTCATAAATTTTTCTAATTCGATTTTAACTTTTTTATACTCATCTAATAATTTCATTTGTTCTTCTGTCAAAGATCCTATTTTTTGATCTCTTTCATTTTTTTCTAATTCAAGTTTCTTTGTTTCTTCTTCTAGTTTTATTTTTTCTGTCTCTAATAATTGTTTTTCACTTTCCAATTTATTCTTGGCTTCCTCAAGTAATATCTTATCTTGTTCAAGCTTTTCCTTTTCCTTACTTAATTCTACTTTATCTGTTTCAAGTTTAATTAAAGCTATTCTTGAAGTTTCTAAAACATCAATAAATTCTTTGAAACTAGTTTCTGCGGCTTGAATAGTTTCGTCAATTACATTTAAAGTCTTTTTCTCTTCTGACATTGGAAACACATTATAATCTAATTAAAATTTATTATTAAATTTTTTTGGGAATTTATAAAGTTATCAAAAACTAATCTTAAATAAATCCAAAATTTCAATTTAAATTTGTATCCTACTACATTCTTGTATAAGGATGCTTTATTATATTACAAATCATTTATTTTTAATTAAGAATCTTACGTATACTGAATATTTTAAAGATTTTTTGATAAATATGGAAAAGAAAGAAAAATCAATACAAAAAGGAAGACTTATATTCGGAATTTCAATTCCAATTTTTATAATGGGGCTAGTTTCTTTTTTCACAGACATTTCAAGTGAGATGATTCAAAGCATTTTACCCTTTTTTATTTTAGAAGTAGGCGGAACAGGATTAATTTTAGGGTTAATAACAGGATTGACAACAGCAATATCGAATATTCTAAAAGGTATTTCTGGATGGATAAGCGATAGAATAAATAAGAGAAAACCATTTATAGTAGCAGGATATTCAATTTCAAATTTATCTAAACCATTTATGGCATTTAGTCCCTCGTGGGAATATATATTGGGATTAAAAACTATTGATCGTTTTGGTAAAGGACTTAGAACATCTTCTAGAGATACACTTATTTCCTATTATGCTACTGAGAAAGGAAAGGCTTTTGGGATGCATAGAGCTATGGATACTTTAGGCGCAGTTGTAGGATCATTATTAGCATTTATATTCTTATTCTTCACATGGAGTTATTCTGAAATAATTTTTTTCTCTATTATTCCAGGATTCTTAGCAATAATTCTTATTTGTACAATTAGAGACGTAAATCCAAGTAAAATTGATGAAAAATTAACTTTAAAAGAAGATGATACGAAACCAGAAAAGATTGATAAAAACTTTATAAAATTAATTATAATTTTAGGTGTTATTGAATTTGCAAGTTTAGATATTGCATTTCTTCAAATCAGAGCTAACGATTTTGTCGATTTAGTGTACTTTATACCAATCTTTTACATGTTGAGTAATATAATTTATACAATATTTTCTCCCTTAACTGGAACTCTTTCTGATAAAGTAGGCAGAAAAAAAGTAATTACCCTTGGTTTATCTATTCTCCTTATTTCGTGTATTATATTGTCAATTCCAGTTAATATTTCAATTTTATCTTTTATATCAATATTGGTTATCTTTTTGATGTATGGTTTTTATTTAGCTTCTGTTGATCCAATATCACGAGCTTATATAGCTGACTTAGCAGGTAAAAGAAAAAGGGGGCGAGCTTATGGATATTATTATTTATCTGTTGGATTGATCTCAATGGCAGAGTCTCTAATTTTTGGATTGATTTACGATATCTTTTCTTATACATGGGCATTTATTTATGTTTCAATATTACTGTTTATTTGCTTGATTGTTTTTAATATTACAAATTTTTCAAAAATTCTTCAAAAAGAAAGTTAATTCAAATTATTAAAAAAGTTATAGAAATTATTTTGATTCTGCCCAAAACTGAGCTACATATATTAAAACTTCTGCAGCTTTCTGTAAAGCAATGGTAGGTATAAATTCTTTTCTAGAGTGAAATAATTCACCACCTGTGAAGATATTTGGAGTAATTATACCTCGAGCACTTAATTGAGCTCCATCGGTACCTCCTCTTATGGAATGAATTTTTACTTCTAATCCTGCTTTCTCAATTGATCTTTTTGCTAGTTCTATGACTTTAGTGTTTTTCTCTATATAATTAAGCATATTAAGATATTGATGCTTAAAATCTAAGTCAATTTTTAACCCTGGATATCGAAGTTCATAACTCTGTTTTAAACTTTTTAAATAATTAATTCTTCTTTGGTTATTTTCAATCTCAAAATCTCTGATAAGCATTCTTGCTGTAGCTTCTTCGGTATTTCCTTCCATTTTAGTTAAATGATAATATCCTTCTCTTTCTTCTGTATTTTCAGGTGCTTCGGCTTCAGGAAGCTCACTAAAATACCTACTCGCGATTTGAATTGCATTAATCATCTTATTTTTAGCATATCCAGGATGAACGTTTAACCCCTTAAACTTAATTAGAGCTGACCAGGCATCAAAACATTCATATTCCAATTCACCAATTTCTCCACCATCTACAGTATAGCAAATTTCCGGTAATTTCTTTATATTAACTTTCTGAATTCCCAATCCAATTTCTTCATCTGGAGAAAAACAAATATAGATTGATCCATGTTTTAATTCATCAAATTTATGCCATGCAGCACATGCCGCCATAATTTCTGCAATACCCGCCTTGTCATCAGCACCTAATAAAGTATCTCCTTGAGAAGTTATAATATCAAGACCCTTATATCCCTCTAAGTTAGGAGAATCAAGAAGAGTTAAAGATAATTTATTGTCTTTTGCAAATAATATCGGTTCTCCATCGTAATTTTTATGAATTACAGGTTTGACATTCTTTCCAATTACGGCAGGTGAAGTATCTAAATGAGCAATTAATCCAATTTCTTTAGAATTTTCATAACCCTTACTTGGAGGTAAATTTGCATAAACATATCCAAATTCATCTTGAATAACATTATTTAACCCTATTTCTTTCAATTCATCTACTAAAATTTTACCCAATTCAAACTGATTTTTAGTTGATGGAACAGATATGGAAGTTTCATCTGAAGTGGTCCAAACCTTCACATATCTTAAGAATCGCTCTATAACATCATTTAAAAGGAATTTCTGAATTTCTTTTGAAATATTCATATCAATCAACTTTTATCTGGTAGTTTTAATTAATATACTGTTTAATTAAAGATTTAATTTTTACAATTAATGTATTAAACCATAATTCTCCTTTCTTTGAATTTGCATGAAAAGGATCTCCTAAAATGCCTTTTTTATTAAAGTCCATAGTCTTCCACTCTCTTGGTCTCTCCTTTTTATAATTTGGATCTAGGAATGGTACATATTTTACATCATTTTTTTTAATTCTATTCATTTTTACCATTTTTGGATATAGATATAACATTATAGATGTCTCAAATTCACCTGCATGACATATACCCCCAATATCGGAACTTCTTAAACCTTCTAAATCTTTTTTAATCAGTGAAAATGTATTTAAAGCCAAGATATTCTTGTCTTCCATATATTTGAGTGATTTTAATGCATTTTTATTGCCTCCATGGGCATTAATCAAGAAGAATTTGGTATCATCTTGATATTTAGAGATAATATCTTCTATAATTTCTATGAATTTCTCTTTTGAAATTGTTTTAGTATTTTTAAATCCTTTATGTTCAGGTGAAATCCCTATTTTAATTCCTTCAATGGTTTTTCCATTAAAAAAAAGTGCTATTTTTTCAACAATTTTATTAGCAATTAAATAGTCTGTATCAGGAGGTAGATGAGCTCCATGTTGTTCATAACTTCCAATTGGTATAAAAATAAATTCATTCAAGGAATTCATTAACTCTATAAAAATAAATTAAAAATCATTAAAAGAAAAAAAACTAATTCATTACTAATATTTTTTGCTTATTATTTCCATCTCTTATTTTTTTTAAACAGATATTTGCTTTAGATATGGCTTTTAAAATATTTTCGCCAACGCCAATTCCTGCTTTCAATTTCCATGGTTTGTGTTTTTCTTCGAAAGATTTAAGAATTAACTCTAATTCAGAAAGATTCATAGAAATTGGACATATGCTAATAAAATTATCTCCTCCATTAAAAAAACACATAACTCCCAATTTTAAAAATTCTTGCATTAATGTTAAATATCCCTTATTCAAATTGATAAAATTGGAATAAAATGGATTTATATTAGTCGCTATCTCAGTATAAAAATTAATATCAATATGTGCCACTTTTACTAGAGATTTAATCGGAAAATTATGTCCATTATAAGCGAGGATATTCTTTCTCGAAGACTGAGCACTACCTTGTAAATTTAATACTTTTGAGGCTTCATTCTGTGCATCTAAAGGATTTTGATGGACTCCAATTCCAATACTGATTGTAATTGGAAAATTTTGCTCAACTTCATTAATTATTGATTGATGATATTTAATAGAAATACCATTTGTTACAGCTATCATATTATCTTTAGCAGCAGAAAATACGAGTCCTCCATAATGGTTAAATTTCTTCTGTAAAAAAATAAAAATTTCTGAAAGAAGTATTTGTATTTTATGTTCTCTATTATGACCCATTTCTTCTGTAAATGGTCCAAAATTATCTATTTGAATATATGATATCTGAATCAATAGAAGACCCTCATTTACT
>JBHLQA010000285.1:0-4977 GCA_048885285.1 Candidatus Odinarchaeota archaeon | reverse complement strand
CTTATTTTTTTTACTCAGACTAAATAGAGTGGACAAAAGATCTTCTTTTTTTGATGATGGACCGATAAAAATATTATAATCAATTTTTTCAATCTCCCAAGATTTTGATTTTGGGTTGTACCAAGCTAGGTTTTTTATTAGAATTTCAAATATTATATTTTTCAATTCATTTGGCTGTAGTTGAATACGTTTGAATCCTTTTAATAGCTTTATAGGTCGATCAATATTAGAATTTTCGAATCCTATATATAATTGAACAATCTCAGTACCTGTAACTTTTCCAGTATTTTTTACATCAACACTGGCAATTATTTTATCTTCTTCAACCTCAACACTCAAATTACTATAATGATATTTTGTATAACTTAACCCATATCCAAAAGGAAATGCTGGCTCATATCCCTTTTTATCAAAAAGTGTATAACCATGATAATATCCATATTCAATTTCATCGGCATTTTTATCGAAAAAAGGTAACTGATTCGAATTCTTAGGAATTGTAAAAGCTAATTTTCCACTTGGATTAATATCACCAAATAATATTTTTGCAAGAGCATTTCCTCCTTCTACACCGGAATACCAGGCAACTAATATGGATGGTACATCATCTTTCCATTCTTCCATAGTGATTGCACTTCCTCCTATTAAAACTACAATACACTTATTATTTTCCTTTGCCACTTCTTTAATAAGTAGAATATCCTCATCATGTAAGGACAATTTATCTCGATCACCACCAGTTCCAAATTCTCTGATATATTCTCCCTCATCCTTATAATTTAACCCAACAATAATTATTATTACATCAGCTCTTTTAGCCAAATTTTTAGCTCTTTTAGGATCTTCACCCTTATCATATAAAATCTTAATTTCATTTCCTATATGGCCTTGGATACCCTTTAAAGGAGTAACTACATTTTTGACTGCTACATTACTACTCCCATGATCTCCTGTATTTTTAACATTTGCATATTCTCCCAATATAAGCATAGTGCTAATTTTACATTTGGTTAATGGTAAGGTATCTCTCTCATTTTTTAGAAGTACCATACTCTTTTCAGCAACTTCTAATGCTACCTTACGATGATTTAAACAACCTAATAAGCTCTTATCATAATCTTGAGGATCCTCTTTAGTGATAAATTCAAGAATCGTTCGCATAACTCTTCCAGCAGCCTCATTAATCATAACTTCAGAAATTTTACCTTCTTGAAGAGCTTCTTGTATCTTTCTATATTTATAATATTTTGGACGAGGCATTTCAACATCTAATCCTCCAGTTATTCCGCCTATGGTGTCTTTTACTCCATACATCCAATCAGAATGGACAATCCCTTTAAAATTCCACTCTTTCTTTAATATTTCACGCAATAAATATTCATTTTGCCCACAATACTTACCATGTAATTTGTTATATGCACTCATTATGGTAGCACATCCTACCTCAACACTTCGTTTGAAATGAGGAAGATAAACTTCACGTAAAGTTCTCTCATTCATATTCACATTTATTTTAAAACGAGCTTTTTCAATACTATTTGCAGCAAAATGTTTGACGGTTGCCATAACATTATGTTTTTGGACACCCCGAGTTAAAGCACTGCCAAATTCACCAAGTAAAAATGGATCCTCACCATAAGTTTCTTGAGCTCTACCCCATGCTGGATGACGTAATAAATTAATACAAACACCTCCAAAAAGATTACCTCCATGAGCTCGTACTTCTTTTCCAATGATATCACCAACTTTTTCTTCTAATTCTACATCCCAAGTTGCTGCGCGAGCCATAGATACAGGAAAACAAGTAGAACCTGGAATAATAACTCCACGAGGGCCATCTGTAAATTTCAATGGGGGTATCTTAAACTTTTTTGAACCTGCAGCCTCATATACTCTTTTACCGAAACCTCTATCAACCAATATAGCCTTAAAAAATCCATGACCACTCATTTGTGCTACTTTTTCTTTTAAACTCATATTTTCTAGAACATAATTTACGTAGCTTTCAATTTCTTCTTTTGTCATTGCTTTTTTAATTTTAATCATTTACCTTCTCATTTATGAGTTAATTACTAATATAAGTTATTAAGATAACTATACTTTTAATATAATAATTACACAAGAATTATTCTCAATATAATAGATTTATTCTTAATTATATTATAACAATAAAGTTTTCGATTTAAAATGTTTCATAATATATCAGAACCTATTAGGAAGCGAATGGAAAATTTAGAAGAATTAGATACTAAGGATAGAATCGATGGAACCCCTAGGATGGAAAGGCTTCGTCAAATTCCTCCCGAAACGGGAAAATTTATATCTCTTCTGGCTGCTAGTGCTCCAAAAGGAGAATTTTTAGAAATAGGGACTAGTGCAGGATATTCTACTATGTGGATAGCTCTAGCATGCAAACTTATTGGAAATAAAATAATTACATTTGAAATTTTAGAAGAAAAAGCTAAAATAGCTCGAGAAACTTTTAAATTAACTAGTTTAGAAGATTTTATTGAATTAATAGAAGGAGATGCTCGAGAATACATCCCAAATTATAATAACATATCTTTTTGTTTTTTAGATGCTGAAAAAGAAGTATATGGAGATTGTTATGATCTATTGGTACCGAACATGGTTAAAGGAGGTATTCTTGTTGCGGATAATGCCATTAATCATTATGAAACGTTAAAACCGATGTTAGATAAGGCTTTAGCTGATAAACGTGTAGATGCTTTAGTTGTTCCTATTGGGAAAGGAGAATTGGTTTGTAGAAAAATTTAAAATCTAAACGTAGATTTCATATGATCTATTCCTAATTCAAAAGAAATATTCATCTCTAAGGAAGATCCCATATTTTTATAGTTTGATCTGTAGAACCACTAGCAATAAATTTCCCATCAGGGGAACTTGCAACAGCAAAAACTCCTCCCTTATGCTCGGTTAAAGTATGTATTAATTGAAGCGAAGATATTTCCCATATCTTTACTGTTTTATCCCCTGAGCCACTGACCAAATATTTTCCATCGGGAGTTACCACAAGAGAATATACTGATCTCTTATGACCCTCAAGAGTAGTAATCTTATCACCAGTAGAAAATTCCCAAACGTGTATAAGTTTATTCCATGAACCACTAATAACATATTTCATATCAGGAGTTATAACAAGGTCCCATACCCACCCAATTTTTTTTGTTTTAAGTTCCCTTATGTTAATTCTGTTTGATATATCCCATATATAAATAGCTTTTTTCCCTTTCTGATAAGCTATATACTTATTATCTGAAGAGAGAGCCAATGTCCTACTTGAACCATGAGTATTAAATTTATCAATTAGCTCTCCTGTTTCCAATTCCCATAAACGTATCCTATGGGTTCCAGTCACCCCAACAACATATTTTCCATCAGTAGAAACCCTAACCTTTAGAGTAGCTCCAATTGTTTTAGCATCCCATACCAAATATCCAGATAAATATTCCCATACTTGTATTCTAATGTTCTCTATTCCAGAAACTATATATTTTCCGTCCGGAGAAACTGCTATATCATTTACCCAACTAAAAGTACCTGTAGTTGCTTTAATTTTTCTAACTTGATTGCCAGACTCAATATTCCATATTTCAATATAGTTTTTTGAGGCACAAACAATATATTTCCCATCAGGCGTAAATTTTAACGAATTTATTTCTCCTTGTCTCCCTACATTTTCTTTTTTCCTAATTGTTTTATGGACATAACTACTTTCCATATTTATAATCACTCATAACTTTGGATTAATAAAATATATACAACTTAAGCTTATTTATACTTTCAATTATCTATGATTTTATGTATGAAAATATCACAAAAACTAATATATTAAATATATTAAAATACATCGATCATCGGAGTAGTGTTATTATATTTAACCTGATTTATATATTTTAAAAAGTTTATAATTTATTAATAAATACTGGGAATAGTTCAAATTATTTCATATTTACACTTACATAATTATTCAATACCAAATTTAAGTTTAAAAAATTTAAAGATTCTGATTAATTTTTATACAATTTTTAATGGAAACAATTCATAAACGTAAGAAATAAATAATCAAGATTATAAAGTACTTTGCGATGCAAAGCTTTAAATATTTTATTTCATATTATTTTAATAAGGCTTAAGAAAGTCATATTGGATAAGAGAAGAAAAATCAAATTCATAATTTATACTCTTAGTCCAATTTAGGTTTTCAAATTTAAAAAATATCAATTAGTTCAATTTAGGTTTAGAAAAAAAGGTGTGAGAAGAAAAATGGATAAGTTAATGGCTTGGTTATTAGGAATTTTAATTTCTTTAGTGGTTAGTATCGCCGTATTATGGGTGACAGTATTAATAATCGTAGGAAATGACGGAACTGGAACCGATTTTTCAGCGATTCCATCCCTGAGTCTTTTAGCTATATTAATTTTATCCTACTTGGGATTATATACAAAAAAAAAAGAGAAAAAAACAAATGCAAAAGAACTATCAAGTAGTGAAGAATAAAAGTATGTTATTCAATAAGAATAAAGAAATAATGCTTACAATTGGCATGTTTTCTTTTACAATCGCTATTTTATTAGATAGATTTGCTGGAGCAGGAACAATTATTGATTTTATTTGTGGTTTATTGATAGGAATTTCATTAACAATGAATCTAGGCTTTTTAATTAAATTAAAAATTGAAAGAAATTCCGAATTAAACAAAACGTAAAAATAAGTCTGAAGTGTATTAAAATGAAAACTTTAAACACTACTGAGAGGGGTTTAATTGCTGCATTGGTTATTTTGGATATTGTAAGTATTCTTTTACTTACATATAATGTTATTTTTGATCGCCAAGATATGATTCCAATATTCTTAATAATTATGCCAGCAATTTATTTTGAAACTAAACAACAGTTAAAAGCTGAACAAGATCAAGATTTTCAATATAAAAAAATCCTATGGCTATTATTTTCA
>JBHLQA010000284.1:0-5009 GCA_048885285.1 Candidatus Odinarchaeota archaeon | reverse complement strand
TTCAAATTTGAAGAATTACAGAGCAAAAGAAATTTTTCAGGTAAAATATCAAAAGAGAAAATTTTTCAAGAAATAAAGAAGAATTTACATGAAAATAAGGAAGAGAGGACACTCATCTATCAGAAAAGTAAAATTGAAGGTTTATTTGAAGAGAATTCATTATCACACCTGATAAGTGAAGGTAATAAGACTTTAAAAAGGATAGAACAAGCCTTGCAAAATTTATCTCTCTCATTTCAAAATATTCCTCCAACCAATATTCAATATATGCCTTCTATTCCTAATAGAGGAGAGTCTGGAGCAGCAATTGAGAGAATCAAAGTACCTACAAAACCAGTTTTAATACAAGGACAAATTTCCTCTAATAAATTAATGGTAATAAAAGAAATGAAATCAATCTTTAATGCAAGTCTCACCAAAAACAATGAATTCAACATTAAAAATATCTTAAAACCACTATCGGAAAAGGAATTAAAATTAATAATGCTTGATGAGGAAGAATTAATGAAAAAAGAAGAGGAAGCTATAAAAAACCAGATTAAGCGATTGAAAAAACATCAAAATGAAGAAATTCAATTAAAAAATTTAAAACCACCGAAATAATATATAAACTTTTAATTGATCATTAGAATTATATTTCCTATCATATTTTTAAGAATTGGAATTATTTACTAAATAAAGAATCTTTAATGCCTTTTCAATATTTGTACATATACTAATAATCTCTTAATTGAGGGTTTCTAAAATTTTATTAAATTATTTTATAGGAACAGCAGGAAGTGGGAAAAGCACACTTACAGGAGAGATTAAAAACTATGTTATAAATCGAGATCCAGAAATATCTGCAATCACTTTGAATCTAGACCCCGGAGTAAAAGTTATGCCTTATATACCCGATATTGATATTAGAGATTACATTTCTTTAGAAGAGATTATGGAAGAATATACCCTTGGTCCTAATGGAGGGCTTATCTTAGCATCAGATTTAATGGTCAACTATTTAGATGATTTAAAGGAAGAAATTGATGATTATAATCCTGATTGGATATTTGTAGATACTGCGGGTCAACTCGAACTTTTTGCATTTAGAGAAACAGGACCATTAATAGCAAGTACTTTGGGTTTTGGAGATATTCAAAGATCTGTAAGTTTTTTATTTGATTCCAATTTTGTACTTCGCCCTAATGGATTCATTTCGACTTTACTCCTAGCCGCTTCTGTGCAATTTAGATTTCAAAAAATTCCTCTAATAAATATTCTTTCAAAAACAGATCTTATTGATGATGACCAAATAGATATGGTTATTAATTGGAGTCAAGATTTTCAAGCATTAGAGGATTCTACAAATGAAAGAGAAAAAGGATTAATTAGAGAGTTATCAATGTTAATTTCAGAAGTTTTTATTCAGATGGGATCTACTAGTGAATTAGTTCCATGCTCAACCAGAGAAGAAAAAGGTCTAGATTACCTATTTGGACATCTACAAAGAGTATTTGATTCTGATAAATCAAAATTTTACTAATATATTACCTTTGGAAAAATAAAAATGAAGATAATAGGGCCTATAGCAGGTATTGGATCAAGGTTACGTCCATTTACCCTTAGTAAACCAAAATCATTCTTAACAGTTGCGGGAAAAACTGTTTTAGATCATATTCTTATAAAATTAACCAATACATTTGATTCAGATACAGAATTAATTCTAATAGTTGGTTATAAGAAAAGGCAGATCATGGATTATATTAAAAAATATTATTCTGATAAGTTTAAATTAATATTTATTGAGCAAATTCCACGAGGATATGAAGAGGGCATTCCATATTATTGGGGATTAGGAGAAGCTGTTTATTTAGCTCATAAAAGTTTTAATGAATCAACTTCGAAAAATCTAAAAGATGATAAGAAAGAAGGATCGCTTATTTTTTTAAGTGATATGATTCCAATTGATGAGTTTTCATATCTAATGTATAAATACTGGGAGTCTGATATAGATGGTATGATAACTGTAATGAAAGTACCAAAAGAGGATGCAAGTTCTTATGGAATTGCAACTGTTGATGAGAATAATTTGATTCAAAAATTAGTTGAAAAACCAAAGAATTTTATATCAGATTTAGCTATTGCTGGTCCATATGCTTTTTCAAATTCAGCTACATGTGATTTATTTAAAAATTTGAAAAAATATCTGGATCAAAGAAAAGAAAATTCTAAGGAAGTTTATTTGACACAAAGTCTACAAGATTTAGTTGATCAAGGTTATAAAATAGCAGCTGTCGAATTAAAACAGGGTAATCTAGACTTTGGACGACCATCAGAACTATTAAAGGGAAATAGATATCTTTTAGATCAAAATTCTGTCCGATCAGAAGATTTTCCGCATTTTAATATTACAGTCGAGAGGTCATTTATAAAAAATCCTGTGTATATTGGTAAAAATACAAAAATAATTAATTCTATTATTGGACCCTTTATATCTATTGGTAGTAATTCATATATTGAAAATTGTATATTAGAAAATAGTGTTATTGACTTAGGAGCTCATCTTAATAATATAATCTCAAAGAATTCCATCATTGGTAGTAATGTAGAGGTAGAAAATATAAGTAAAGATAATTTGATTATTGGAGATAAAAGTACTTACTAAACATCTTTTCTATTGTTTTAGGATATGTTTTAATAAGAAAAAAAAAAATGAGTTATAACTTCTAAATAATATAGTTAAATATTAATTATAGAAATATTAAAATACTACATAATAATTACAAGAATTTGAAAAATTTTAAAATTATAAATACCCTATAAATGATTTAAAATGTCATACCATATTGCTTTTGATATTTCTCACAAACCAAGAGGTAAAATTGATGAAAACTTGACTGAGCTTCGAGATTATTTAAATTCAAATGATTTCATGTGTTATAATTTTTTAGAAGTGCCAATTACTGAAGAGTCTTTGACTCCATATGATATTCTTGTATTTGTTTGTCCTGATTTCGCTAGAGTTTCCTCCCTTGAAATTAATGCAATAGTAAACTGGGTTAAAAATTCAGGTGGTGGTTTATTGCTATTATCTCATGCTGGTGGCGATAGAGGACGTGGGAGTAATCTCTCTGAAATTTCAGAACAATTTGGTATCGCTTTTGAAAATGATCAAGTTTTGGATGAGAGATTAAATTTAGGATTAGAAAATATTCCATTAATTTCTTCTTTTAATATACCACATCCAGTTACTGCTGGGATAGGATCCTTATGTTATAGATCAGGATCTTCTCTTTCTATTATCGGAACTGGTTCTTTTTCAATAGCAGATTCAAATGAAACATCAGAACCATTCTCTTGTCCTCTTATCTGTGTATCAGAGCAGGAAAAGGGAAGAACTTGTTGTATTGGGAGCTATGAAATGTTTAGAGATCAAGTAGGAGGTGGATTCCAATGCAATGATAACCCACAATTAGCTTTAAATATATTTAAATGGTTAGTTTCTGATTATCGTATTGAATTAAGAGCAAATGCTGAAATTCCGACACCTATAACTCATACTTCTTCTGAATCTCCTTCATTATCAATAGAACAAGACGACACTATCTCAAGTCTTACCTCAAACAAAAGGATGATTGAGATTGATTATACAATGAAAATTTCTAATAAAAGTGAATTAGTCAAGTTATTGAAAATATTGCAAGCTCAAATTAATACAATAAAATCAACAATTGATGAATTGGTAGAAAAAACTATAGAATCTGACAATGAGACTTCTAATGTTGAAGAATTGGAAATTCCTCGAAGTTCTGATTCTATTCAAGATTTAACCTCAATAGAACAAGAGGAATCAAACTTTATCGAAGGAGTTAAAGAAAGTGGAAAAGATATCTTTGACGGATTAGATGATACTACATTAACAGATTTACCTCCAAAACCAAAAACCTTAGAAAAGAGTGATTCTAATTCAATAGACAAATTAAACCCACCTCCAGAATTCAAAGATAAAGATAAATCTAAAAATGAATTAAAAACCGAAAAGAAAGGATTAGAAACAAAGCTGAGCTCTGTTGAGGACTTAATGAAATTTATTGATAAAAAACACTCTTCTGGAAAATTGGATGATGAAGAATATGCTAAACGTTCAAAAAAACTTCAACGTGACTTAAAGAAAACAAAGAAAAGAATGAACTTCATTGATAAACTATTGGAAAAATAAATTGAATAAAAACCCTTTTTATTTAATTTTTAGTACTCAAAATTTATTTAGAATTTAAAGATTATTATTTTATCACGTCTGTAATAAAACAGGTTTCCACGATTTTTAATCCTTTTATCTGAGAAATCTTTTCTTCTATTAATGGATTAAATTGTTCAATAGAAGGTATTTCTACTTTCATGAATAGTCCACAATCACCTGAAAGTCTCCAAATATCAGTAATCTCTTCGATTTCTAATAATTCTTTTAAAATTCTTTTTATCTCTTTAAAGTCAGGCTCAACTTTTACGGTAGCTCTCGTCCGTGGCTTATTATCAATATTAAAATCTATAGTGAATCTTTTAATAATTCCTTCTTCTGTCAATTTTTTTACTCTTCTTCTTATTGTTGCTTCAGTTTTACCAACATTTTGAGAAATATCATTAAATGACATCCTACTATTATCTTTTAATAATTCTAAGATTTTTAGATCAACAATATCCATTATATCACAAATTTCATTTTTTGATTCTTTTTAAAAAAAAATATTTCTTAATTATTAAATATGATTAGTAATTTATTAAATTTTTTTTATTTAAATCTATAATTTTATTCTCTTTTAATAATAATGTGTATATAATTTTTAATCCTATGTTGAAAAATCAGTATAGAGGCATATCAATCTATTAATAATTCATTATTTTTTTTACTTTTTTCAATAATTTTCAAAAAAATCTTAAAAGATAAGAGTTTAAGAATTAATTGTAAATAATAAGATTATTATTATTTTCCTTTAATTATGAGGATAATTTTTATTTTCTAAAAGAGAAAT
>JBHLQA010000283.1:0-5010 GCA_048885285.1 Candidatus Odinarchaeota archaeon | reverse complement strand
GAGTAAACTAAATACATCGGCATTTTGTATTTTATAATATTTTATATTGTCTTTTTTCTCATAGTCTATAAGATTATTCTCGAGGAGCATATTAAGATGTTTAGAAACCGTTGATTGAGATCTCCCTAGTATCTTTTTGATTTCTGATGAATTTTTTTCACTGTTTTTTAGTATATCTAAAATTTCCAGCCTTGTAGAATTTGATAATACTTTTAAAAATTCAATTGTATACTTTCTAAATTCACTCATCAATTGATTAGATTATTTTTTTTACTAGTTTTTAAAGCTTTTTTTAATGGTTTATTAATGCTTTTATATTGATATGATAGACACAAAACTTTAAATATGATGTAATCGTAATATTCATATATCGCGATACCACGATTAGTGAATACTCATATTTGTGTTTTTCATATTAATTAACTAATTAAAAAAAGTTGTTGTAAGAAAATGTTAAGTGAAAAAATTGGAATTGATGATATTGATTGTAAAATAATGGAATTAATCCAAAAAGAACCAAACCTTACACATACTGAGATTGCAGGGCGTGTAAATAGAAGTCAGCCCACAATCGGAATGCGGGTAAAAAAGTTAGAAAAATTAGGAATTCTAAAATATCAGGCAGGTATAAATATTAAAGTCGCTGATTTACAGTTTGCCCGTGTTGATGTACTAACTAAAAATCCTAATAAACTTTTTGATATAGTAAGGCGCTGTCCTTTCATGCTCACCGCATTTAGATTGAGTGGGAATAATAACATCAGCATTATAATAGCCGGTTTATCATTAAAGGATCTCGATCATGTAATTAATCATCATCTTCGAGGTAATCCAGAAATTTCTAATGTTTATATGGATATTATTGAAGATGTAGTAGACGATTTTGTTTTGCCAATAGATTTGCACTTCGATTTTTCTAAGATTGCTTTAGAGAATTCTTGTTGTGGGAACTGTAAATTTTAAACTGCCTTAGGACTTCTAATCAATTGTTATAGCTTTAAGTTTACAAGCCGTTGTACAGATGTGACATTTAACACACCTATCTTCACGATCTTCAACCACAATACATTTAGGTATAGTGTCTTTATTGATAACTTCATAGATACCTCTAAAGCACGCTTCTTCACATGAAAATTCTTTACAATGTTTACATTTAGATGTATCTATATGATGAAATTTGTAACTTTCAATTATGGCTCGTTCGTCTACTTCACTCATTATAATTAAACAAATAAAGAACTCTTTTTATCTATTAAGGTTATATTCTATAATAACGCTACTTAATTTGACTGATAATGTATTCTAAATATATTTGATATTAAAATTAGATAAGAAATTTATGAAAAATAACAAGATACCTCTTTTTGATATCCAAATTTTATGAAATAGACATTTCTTTCAAGACTAAACAGATTTATTAGTGAAATAAAGTATAAAGGACGAAAATCTTTCTTCTTTTTTTTATTATTTTCATATATTTTAAATTGATTTTGGAATATTTACGAGGAAATTGAATGATTACTCATTATAAAAAAGAGTGAGATGGATGGCAAATTTTTTAAAATTTTTGGAAGAATTTTTTAATATTTCATGGTCATAGTAAATATTTTTATTTATATGATCTGATCATTTTTTGTGATTATCTTATGTCAAAAAAAACAGGTACAATTATTTTTGGAATTATTAGCATTATTGCCCTTGGATTAAGTGTATACATCTTTATTTTGATCCAACCTATAATTTCGACCCAATCTATAGATTCAGGAGAGAAGGTAGTAGGAATATGGAATGACCTCGATGAGAATACCGATTATGCTCCATATAATCAAGATACCGATTGGCTTGTTGAACTTTTAGATAATTCTTACAATGATTCAAGCTATATCACTGTCACTCGCTCAGGCACAAGATTAACTTTAATTAAAGCAGGATGGTATAGAATACAAATTACCATGCAATTACAAAGTTTAACCACGCCTCACAAATATGAATTACAACTTTATAAAAACGGGTATGTTGATTTTATTATGGTCAGTTATAGGACTCCCTCTACTATACAAACGTGGTATCAAGTTCATGCAAGTGGTTATGTTCTAAGTGATGGAAATGATTACTTTGAGATGAGGGTAACTTCAGACCCAAGTGATCCATTTTATCTTTATCAGTTTCCAGATCTCAATCAGTTCTCTATTGAATTCGTTGCAAGTTAATTTTAACTTCTCTTTTTTTTCCTTATTTGTATGATATCAATGATTACAAATATTTCTATAATCGATTTAAGAGAATAGAGACTCTCGATAAGAAAGATCAATCCCTGCTCGTAAGGATAATATAACTTTTGATTGCGATTTAAGATAGTAATTGGTTTTAATCTAATCCAAATATTGACCCTTTCTTCTAAAATATCCCTTAAAAATATCGTGATCTAAATTATTTTTGATGGAAAAACATTATATTATCATAATAAAATTCCTTTATTTAATTTTTAATAATATCAGGAAAAAAAATAGAAAGAAAATTATTTTTAAATAATTTTAAATTACACGTAGTTATTTTATAGCTCCTCCTATAATTGCTAAAGCTCCTGCAATAAATGGTCCATAAAATGCAAAGTGAAAGTCATAAAAATCCCAGAACAATTCAACTGCCCAATCAGAATATACTTCTAAGAGTCCTACATAGTATATAATTGGAGCAGCAATCAATAATAATCCACAAAATATCCATAAAACCCCAGAACTCTTATTCCTTTTATGAGCTTTAATTCCTGATGAGATTAATAAAATTGTGGCTATTACTATCAAAAATGTGGCTGTTAAACCCCATACCAGATAATCACCGTTGTCATTAAAGTGATAGTCAGTATCACCAATCACCGGTTCATAAGAAGATAACCCCCACATCCATACATATGCATCCCCTAAAATACTACTATGATAAGCTACTGGAGCAATTAAACAAATAATTCCAATAATTCCCGCTAGAATTGCTAAAATATACCCATTCTTTTTCGCCATTATATTCAACTTATTTTTAAAACATTTCTTATAATTAATTTTAATAAACTTAAGTCAATCATAAATATTTCTTTGTTAAATTTTTATAAATATACCATCAATAATTAAGGCAAGTTCTAAATAAAGGAAAATATAGAAAAAAAACTTCAAAATTTATATTTAGAACTTCAATTAGCATAATTAATTTTTTATAATATTTTATAAATTGTTAGGATTATTACATAATTAATAGAAAAAAAATCGTGAGAATATTATGATTTCAGAAAAACTAAAGCTTGATGATGTTGATAGGCAAATAATTTCTCTTGTTCAAGAGGATCCTAATCTTACACATACGGAGATCGCTTCAAAAATAAATAGATCGCAGCCAACAGTAGGAATGCGAATTAAAAAGCTGGAGAAAAATGGTATTTTACAATTCCAGCCTGGAATCAATTTTAAAAGGGTCGATTTACACCTAGCAACTGTGGAGATACAAACTAAAAATCCAGAAGAAATTATGGATATGGCTAAACATTGTCCTTTCATGTTAAACGCGTTCAAGCTCTCTGGTGAACATAACGTTTGTATATTACTTGCTAGTTCAAAACTTCAAAAATTAGATAATATTGTTAATTATCATTTTCGAAATAATCCCCAAATAAGTAGTTCTTCTATGGAAATTGTTCTTGATATTGCTAAGGATTTTATTTTACCCATAGATTTTGATTCTGAAGAGCATGATCCAACATTAGAAGATGGTTGTGGGGAGAAGTGTAAGTATAAAATAGCTAAAGCTAAAGGTTTATTAAAATAAAAAGAAGTTTAGAGTGACTTAAAGATTTCAAAGAGAGTTATTTTTTATTCTTCTGTACTTTCTTCTTCAATTTTTTGATTAAATTTAAATTTTGGAAGATTCTCTTGGAGAGCACAATCAGGACCACAATATCTCCCATTAAAATTCTCAATTTGGAAATCGATAGGAACCACAAAATCATGAATCGATTCAATGAGTATATTTGTCTTAACATTAATTACATTTTTATCCCTCCTAAAGCAAAGATCCACTAGTTTTTCAATAGTTTGTAGATCTGATGCTGCTATAAAGCAGAGTAAATTAAATTCACCCGAAATTTTAAACGCATGGTTTATAAAGGGACAATTTTCAATCTTTTGAACAATATCATCAACATCTTTCGTAGCGATATAGACAATAGCTACTTTAATATCAACTTTCTTGATATTAAAACCAACTTGCTTAGTTAAAAGATTTTTTCTTTCTAATTTGATAATTCGTGCACCCACTGCAGGTTGAGATTTATCAATTTCTTTAGCAATATCGCTATGGGTTATATCTGGATATCTTTCAATCATTTCGATGATCTTCTTATCATCATCATCTATGGACAGAATTTCATTAAAACTTTTTTTCTTCATTTCCATTTTAATTCATAACCTCACATTAATTTAAACTTAGTTTTAATGAATTTAAATGTTTATAAAGGTTAAAATTATTGAAATAAGGAATATATAGATTATATTTTCTATTTTATAAGAAATTAAATTCATTCATGGATTGGGTAAGAATTATTATTTCAAATTATAAAACAGTGGTAAAAATATTGATTATTATAATGATTATAGCAAATCCTAGTAAACCAATTATGAATTTTACGGGATCTCCTTTCTCTTTTTCTGGTATAACTTCCCTCACAATAACATATAAAATAACCCCCGAAATGAAAGAATAGAAAATAAAGAGGAGTTCTAGATTAACTGGGAAGAAAAAGTTTATTATAAGGCCAATTATTATTCCTGTTAAAGCAGATCCGCATGAAAGATATCGAATAATAGGTTTTAGAGTAAATTTTTGTTCTTCATAGATTTCTAAATCAGTAAATATAAGATGCGCTTCAGAACGTTTAGTTACAATAGTTCTAAAGAGGGCATATATGAAAAAAAGAATAGCTCCTACTAATTCTATTCTTAGAAGCCCAATTAAAATAATTCCGAC
>JBHLQA010000282.1:0-5016 GCA_048885285.1 Candidatus Odinarchaeota archaeon | reverse complement strand
AAGTTTCATGTTAAAGCATGTGCATTTATTCATGCCCAAGCAGGGATTATCTTTGCCTTAGGAATTAGGGGTAATAGTGGTCTGATTATAGATATTGGATATGAATCAACCCTTATCGTTCCAATAATAAATATGATAACACAGATGGACTTTTTTGCAGCATTACCTATAGCGGGAAGAACTATAGAACAGTTCATTATCAATCATCTGATGGATCATGGTATTGAAAAAGAAATCATTGAAAATTATAAAGACCAACTATTTCCATACTTGATAAAGGATTATTATTTCTTCGATTCTGAATCAGAACATGATTTTGAAAGAGAATCAATTGAATTCAGAAAAAAAAACCTTACTAAATTTCTTATTCTTCATGATAATAAAGGAGAGCATATCAAAATCTCCCTTCCAAATCCAATCCTTCCTAATAATATTCTTATTGAAAAATATAATTCTCATAATATCTCTTTTACTGAGGCATTTAATAATTATGTGATAAAAATCCTTGAGAAATTTGGTGTGGAATATCTTAGAAGTTTTTTAGAAATTTATAAGGATCATTGGTGGGTTGGACGTATCATCATGACTGGTGGAGCATCAAATATCCTTGGTTTGAGATCACTGCTCATTAGAGAGTTATTAACCAATACTGAACTTAAAATAGATCCTGAATATAAAAAAAAACCTTCATCTCCATATGTAAGTATTGATTTCAGAGGTAATGGTTTTATAATAAATAATACCTCTACTGAGCATAGTAAAGCCACATGGATTGGTGGATCAATAACAGCCAGCCTTACGGGCTTTAAAAAGTTCTTTATCTCAAAAGAGGAATATCAAAGTAATGTTGACATAATTTTTCAACTTGATGATAATATGAAAATATGAATTAATTTTTAATCATTCTTAAAAATTCATTCCCACCTCTAATAAATTGATATTTAACTTTCTCTATTGATTTTTTGTAATCCAAGAAATTATCATCATCCAAAATTCGAGATAAAAAAGGGGATCTCTTTCCATATAGATTTACAAGAGGAAAAATGCGAACTTCTTTAGAACATATTCTAAGCATTTCTTTAATGGTATTTTTGTGAAAATTATAATCAAAAATATGATCATAAAGAAATAATAAGTGAGATGAGATTATAATATCAAATTGATTGCTTTTAAATATGGTTTTCGGCATTTTTTCTGAAATATATAGTCCACCCTTATTATCTCTATAGTGCTTAATAAATTCTTTATACGCTTTTTCCCTATGTTTTTTTAAATCGTTTTTACTTCTGAATATCTCCCATATATACAAATATTCTACACCATTAAGTTCTTCAATTATCAAATCTAAATCTTTTGAACATTTTAATTCAAGAGAACTTGAATTATAATCATAAATTGGATCCATTGCTGTAACCTTAATCCCCCTGTTCGAAGCTTCTGCGCAAAAAGAACTGACTCCTGAACCTACATCTAATATTGTAATATTTTTTAACCTAAAATCATTAAGTCTAAATATTCTCTCATATTCATCGAATGTCCTCCCGATTAGAGCGACTTTATCCAAATTAATCTTTTCTTTGGTCTTTGTCACTATTTGGTTTTTTGAATAACTTTTCATCTATTTTACACCCCCATAGACAGCAAAATAGTAGCATTTCCAAATTACATCAATAAATTTAAAGCCAATATTGTCAAGCCACTTTAATTGGTTGAAAAGTATGGCAGGACAGTCTTCTTGACGGTGATCTATAAGAATTCTCTCAATATCATCCACTGAATAATTATTTCTTAAAAAATCTGTCCATTGCTTTATATACATATCTTGTAAATAATTACTTGAACCTAGAATATTATCCAAATTATAAAATACCCCTCCTTGGTTAAGAGCATCATAAATTTTCGTGTAAAACTGAACTTTATCTTCATCAGACCTAAGATGATGTAAGGCTAATGATGATATTATTACATCATACTGAGCTGTAAAAGATAGTGTATTAAAATCATCTAAGAAAAATTCAACATTGTTAAAGCCAGAAAGCTTTTTTTTAGCTAACTCGATCATATTTTCTGATACATCAATCATTGTTAATTTAGAATTCGGAAAGTACATTTTTATCAATTTTGAGAGATTTCCTGTCCCAGATCCTAAATCAACTATTTTTATTTTTTGATACGTTTCAAATGGTATGGAATTTATCAAGGCTGTTAGCATTTCATTATAATAGGGAACCACTTTGGGAATAAAATCATCATATGAAAAAGATATTTCTTCAAAACGAACTCTAATTTTTTCATTTATACTTTTCGTATTATACTTCTCTAAATATAAAAACTTAACATTTTCATTCAATTCTTCGGTTTTAAATATCTTATATCCCAGTTTTTGATAAAGATATAGATTTTTTTCGCTCTTAAATCCAGTAAATAATTCAAATCTGTCAGCATAGCTAAAGTTGTTTTCGATTTTTCTAAGAATTAAAGTCCCTAATCCTTGATTTTGATATTCTGGATGGACTATTAATTTTCCTATGAAGCATGATTCTTTATCTCGATATGCTCTTACAGATCCAATTATTTTATTATTTTTTAAAGCTTTTAGAAATATACTTCTTCTAAACTCCTCTTTAAGCTCTTCAATTGTCTGATGTAATGGGGGGATATTAAAGTCATTGTAGATTTCTGCTTCACTTTGATAGACAATTTTCTGGAGTCGAAGAATTTCTTCTAAATCATTTTTTTTAGCTATTTTAATTTCAATAAATTCTTTTCCACTCATATTTTATTCTCCTTAAAATTTTTTCCAATTTATTATTTTGATTATTTTTTTTCAATTTTCTCAGGCATTATTTTATTTATAGTTATATTTATTATATTTTATTAATTAGATTAGAATTCCTTGAAGATTTGAAAGACTTTTAGAATAATTAAAGAATCTCTTTAATCTCCGGAAAAAAATTAAAAATTCTAATAATTAAACCATTGTGCACGTTCTATGCGTGCCAATGTAATACCCAAAACCCACTAATGAAAAATTTTCTTAAGCTAAAGTTTTTTCTAATTGTTGTCATTTTTCATTCAAAAGGTTTTGTTAATTATACAAATGTAATTATTAATTGATATTTATATTTTTTTAAATTCCTTAAATAATGATAAATTAGCCTATTTTCTCTAATTTCTATAGTCTATTTAAGATTCAGAAAATTCTTTAGAATTGTTATTCCATTTGGTTTCATTTGTATTGATTCTGGGTGGAATTGAACACCTTCTACACGATATTTTTTATGACGTACAGCCATTATAGTTCCATCATCAGCTGTTGCTGTAATCTTTAAATCCTTAGGGAGAATATCAGATTTTGCAGAGAGGGAATGATATCTTACTCCCAAAAGCGGATTTGGAATCTCCTTAAATATAGTTTCTTGATCGTGGAATATTTTTGAAATCTTTCCATGCATAGGTCCAACCTTAGCTAATCCTACATATTCCATATTTGAATCCGTTCCAAAAGCTTCAACTATTGCCTGATGTCCTAAACAAATTCCTAATATTGGAATTTTTGCATAGAATTCTTTAATTATCGGTATAACGCTGCCTGTATCGTATTTTGGATGTCCTGGACCAGGGGAAATAATGATCATATCAATATTCAAATTCTTAACGTTACCAACTGATATGTTATTATCCTCTACAATAATATTTGCGTTTGGGGCTAATTGACAGATATAATTAACTAAATTATAAACAAAACTGTCATAGTTATTAATAAATAAGATATTCACTTTTCTTTTGCCTCCGCTATTTTTATTGATTTTAATACACTATATAGCTTATTGTAAGTCTCTTGAAATTCATCATCTGGTTGACTGTCTGCTACGATCCCTCCACCAGCCTGAGCAAAATAAGTCCCATTTCTCCCAAACAACGTTCTGATTGCTATCGCAAAGGTCATATCACCATTGAATGAGAAGTAACCTATACCACCACCATATGGACCTCTTGATTCTGTTTCTAGTTCCTGAATTATTTCCATTGCACGTTTCTTCGGTGCACCTGAGAGTGTACCTGCAGGAAAAACGCTCTTTAAGACCTGGTATCCATCAAGAGGTGTCTTACTTCTAATTTTACTTACAATATGCTGAACTTTTTGATATTTTTGAATAGTCATAAATTCATAAGTATCAACCGAACCAGGATAAGATACTTTTGCTAAATCATTTCTCCCTAAATCAACTAACTGGAGATGTTCACTTATTTCTTTAGGATCATTAAGTAATTCTATTTCTAATTTCCGGTCTTCTTCAGCTGTTTTACCTCGCTTTATTGTTCCTGCTATTGGTACTGTACTCAAGATGTCTTTATTTTTTGAAATCAATGCCTCAGGACTACTTCCTATGATTTTGACATCATTAAAATTAATATTATACATATACTGGGAGGGATTAAGCACTCTTAGCACCTCATAAATCGTCATTGGGTCTATTTTACTTTCGGTATACAATCTTCGAGAAATAACTGCCTGTATTATATCACCAGCATAAATATATTCTTTAGTTTTTTCAATCATTCGTGCATGTGCGGATTTAGAAGTATTGGATCGAAATCCTGATTCATCTATTTCATCAATTGCAATTGAAATCTCGTTCTTATCATCTAGTTTATTATTTCTTTTGAAAAGACTTAGTTGATATCTAATATCCTTGTCCTTTGCGTAGTCATCTATACTGTCATCAATCAAAAATAAGGCTTTTGATTGATGCGAATAGACTATTACCTTAGTATATAGTCCCATTAGAATATCCGGAAATTCACTAGTAGAATTATATCCTACATAAGGGGCTACGACATCATAACCTATATAACCTAGCATCCCTCCATAAAAAATATTTCTTGGAAATAATTCTGTAAAAGGCAAATTTGAATATGGAGTAAGATGACTTAAAGTATCCAAGGCAATCACGTTATAATCCACATTATCCTTAAAGGGTAAGGGATTATGAGGCCTCTCTTCCGCTGGAT
>JBHLQA010000281.1:0-5024 GCA_048885285.1 Candidatus Odinarchaeota archaeon | reverse complement strand
TCATTTTTAAAAATCTCATTCACATAAAGAATTGAAAAATAGAATATATTATAAACAATAAAAAAAAGAAATAAGATTTAAATTAGGATTATTTTTATTATTTTGGTAAATGCCCAATATCTTCTCTGATAGAAGGAGTCAAAAAGTCTTCTTCGGTAGGCTTATTTATTATCTCTAAAAGATTATATTCTGTGATCATTTGAAGGATTCCCAGAACTTTCATACCGTGCTCGTACATATCATTTGCATCAGATAAATTTCTCCAACAAAATGGACACTCAGTCGTAAGAATATCCGCTTCAACTGCATTCGCTTCATCACATCGTAAACTTGCTGTTCTAAGTGAAAATTCAGGATATCCTGCCCTTACACCACCACCAGCACCACAACACATACTATCAATTTTTATTCTGTACATCTCTTTGAATACTAAGCCCACATCCTCTTCAAGTTTTCTAAGAATGATACGTGGAACTTCATACCATGCTTCGATTGCTTTATCAATCGCTCGATTGTCCACCCAAAGATTGTCTGATTCCTTTATCATTTGTTGCTCCATATCGATAGCAAAATGTCTGCCTGTATGACAAGGATCATGATAAGTAACAACTTTTCCTTTTAATTCTTTGTTTGGTTTGAATTTGATTTCTCCCTTAAAATCTTTAACTCTCTCGTATTCTGCTTCTGAGCGTTTTAATTCTCCTAGTAATCTCTTATTTTGTTTCACTTGATTCTTTAGATCTTCAATTTTAGCGGGTAACTCTCTCTTTTTCTTCGCATATGAAATTAAATTCGAAACTAATTCAAAAGCATGTTGAGTTTTAAATGGAAGCTTCTCATCCTCAGCCATCCATTTTGGATAATCGATAGTAAAAGTTCTATAACAACCAGCACAACTAAAATAGACCATTTCAATATTTTTGAAAGCTTCGAGATTTTTTCTCATTAATCCCTGTGCAGTATCTACTGCTCCAATTCTAAAGAAAGGACTTCCACAACATACTTCATCATTAATTAAGGTAAAATTCATACCTAATTGCTCAAATAGTTTAGCAGTTGCAATAGCTACTTCTACTTGACGATAACTAGCTGTACATCCAACGTAATAAGCAATTTTTGCATCCTTATTATCAATAAACTTTTCTAGTCCTGCATCCTTCGCCCATTTAAATCTATCAGCCGCTGCTCCTCCATATGGATTATTTCTTTCTTTAACTAACTTATCCACTACTTCATGTTTATCAATCATTGGTATTCCTGCTTCTATACATGCTGCCCTCAATGATTCAATGATATCAACAGTAGGAACCTTATTTTCACATTGTGCTGAGCATTGACCACATGTTATACAGGGTAAAAATACATCTCGCACTTCTTCACTAAATTCTAAATCACCACTTAAAATCGAACGGGCAATCCACATTTTACCTGCATTCCAGAAAGCTTCCCATCCATATTCTATTCCCGCAGGACATGCATCAACCATTCCTTCATAAAGAACCGTTCCTTGCTTTCCTGCAAATTCTCCTATTCCCTCCCTATCAGGTTCATTCGAATAAGCAAATCTGCATGCTTTACAATGGATACATTTAAATAATTCTTTTCTCAATTCTTCCAATCTTTCCATTCCTGTTTTAGCCATTTTTTTATCAACCTCCTTTCTTTATGGAAGAGCAAGTCTTCCGGGGTGCATTATCATATTTGGATCAACAAGTTTTTTAAAAGCCCTTAGATATTTCCAATACATTCCTGCTTGATAATACGCTTGGATATGAATGTATGGGTCTGGTCTATAATTTAACCAACCCTGTTTTAACGCATATTCAGTTGTTTCCTGGTTTAGATCTTGAACTCTTTCGAAATCTGATTGCTTAGTGGAGTCAAAGCCAATTATAGGCATACAGATCGCTTGTCGACATCGTTCAATACTAGCTACCCAAATTGTTGGGGGAAGACCATGTTTTTCTGCCGCTTTTACATACATATCGCAAAAGTGGGCGCATTCGTTCCATGGAGTATACCATGTAATAAAAAGAAACCCTGCTTCCCAAAGACTATATGGAATTGCTATCTTATTTGGCTTTCTCATTCTACTTGCGATTTGTTTTGGATGTAGTATTTGTGGTTTAATAGCATCAGGATCTTTTGCTCGTTTTTTAAAATCTTCTGCTTGTTTGTTAATAGTATCAATTACATGTACCAATTCACTCTCCTCTTGGGCCCAAATCTCCCAATTCATCCACCATCGTGAAAGTCCCTCGCTCTCAAAGAATTCATAATCATGTGGAATCTTATCTTTTGGCCAGCGAGTCATAACTAAAGGATAATTACCTCCCTGAACCATAACAGTGTGATGAGATATTCCAAACTCTTTTTTACCAACTTCAAGAGTTAAATCTTGCATATCATAAGGATTTGACATACCCCAGACAATTACAGTCTTATGTTTTGGATGAGGATAAATTTTTACAGCGGCTTTTGTAATTACACCTAAAGAACCTTGAGAACCCATTAAGTAACTCCACATATCAGGACCTAAACCATATTTATAGAATGGTTTAGCAAAAGGAAGTGCCCAAGATCCAGTTCGTACTACATCTCCATTAGGGAACACAATTTCTCCACACATAAAATTATCTCCTTGTGGTCCAACTGAAGATGTATATAAAGAAAATCCACGATCAATCGCATCTCCCATAACAGTCGCCGCTGGAGGTGCACCATCAGGAATAGGTGGTGCCCAATCTGGATGGTTTTTATGCATATAAGCCCAAAGTTCTCCATTGGTAACTCCTGGTTCTATAATACAATATCGATTTTCCTCATCGATTTCAATAATCCTTTTCATTCTTCCTAAATCAAGAACGACTCCACCGGGTCTTATTGTAGGGCATGCAAATCCTCCAGATAATCCACCGGAGATAGGACTTACAGGGATCTTCTCAGCAGAACAATAAATCAATATTTTGCGTATCTCCTCGACATATTTCGGTCTAACAACGATATTAGGAATCTGTGACTCTAATCCCATGATTGCTTTTGCCAAATAACCTGCAGTAATCGCTTTATTGTTTGTAGCATACTCTTTACCGACAATACCAATCATAGCTTCGAAATCTTTTTCATCTGGTAATTTATAGCTCATATTTTCCAACCTATTAATAATTCTTCAAAATTTTGTTTTTTTATAATTTATAATATAATTTTGGAAAATTAAGTACTGAATTTTAAATTTTCTTATATCCTTTACAAGTAAATATAGATTTTTTCTTTTTTTTAGAATGTTGTTATAATTAATTAAAGTGGATTAAACATTCTTTAATGATAGGAAGGAGATTTCAATAAATTTAGAACTTTTTTTCTCTTATTTTGAAATTGTGAAATTCTAATAAATAAGATTTCAATCTTTATTCAAATTTTTTAAAATTAGTTGAAGCTCTTTAATAATTAATCAATATAGAGTCTAAAATTATCAAATAGATTTTCATAGATATTTATTAAGATTAAATAATTTTTTTGTCCAAATTCATACATGAATATAATGTATCAAAAAATAAACACTTATGCTTAATTATATTTCTTAAACTTCTTGATCTAATTCTATTTGATTATGATGATTAGTAGTATTAGAAAATGTTGAACATTTTTTACGCTTGTTATCCTTTATAATAAATTGTTGAAAAAATTTATTTTCTTCATCTATTAATTCTCTGAATTCTTCATAAATCTCTTTTAGAGTCATTTTTCTATTATTGATATTTGCGTTATTTTCCGTAATATTATTTTCATTATTTTTATCACTATTTAAAGGGATAAATTCCGTATTATCACCATCATAAATTATTTTTTCAAAGAGATCGTCACTTTCTAATTCATATTGACTTAATGCTTTTACACCATTGCTTAATTTTTTAGAATTTTCATGGTTTAATTCTAAATCAACCTTTTGATATCCTCGAATTTGAAACTGATTATCTAGAAAAAATTGAAAGTGATGGGGACATATTAGTCCTTTTTGGATTGAAATTGTAGTTAATTGAGATTTTTTATTTAGTTGTGATCTAGGGATACCTACTAGATCTCTTGTTTTACAGATTGGACAAATTACTTGAATCTTATTTGTTTTTTTTATATTACTCATTAGGAATCACAAAAGAAAATTAATTTCAAGTATTTGATATATCTCTAAATTAGAATATTTAAACTTCTGTAATTCTTAGGTTTTTTCAACATTTATTGGAAATTTATATCATTATCTTTTTAAGAACATTTTCGATGAATATCTTATCCCTATAAAGAGAAAAAACAGAGAAAATATCAAGGTTAATGGTAATTGACCTACTACAATATAAGCAAATTGAGGTTCTGATGAAAAGAAATACAACGTAATAGTAACTCCTAAAAAAATAAATGAATTAAGTGTAGCAATTTTCCAGTTTGGAGACAAAAAACCAAAAATCAAATTTGGAGGTAAAAATAAAATAATAATATTTGCTGTCGATAACAAGATTAAAATTGGCATGAATCTTGTGAATAATTGCTCAGCGTTATAGAATCGGTTTAAATTAAAATATTGAAAAATAAATAATGTTACATTTATACTCAAATAAATTAAAAGATAAGATAAAGGGCTAACTATTAACCATGATAACAATAACCTTATAATCGGTTTTTGCATTATTTTTCCCTTTAAATTATTACTAAATATTACTTCCATCTCATCAGGGAAAATTAATTCGGGATCATAATCAGGTGAATATGAGTCAATGAAATCTTGCATAATATTTTTAAGAATTACAGTAACTAGATCGTTATTATCACTCGTTCCTACCACAACAGCTCCGAGAATTCGTTCTTCTTCATTAGGAACTAAAATAAGTTTATTATTTTCACCAAGATCAACGTTTTTAACCACACTCCCAAGAGCTTCTCTACCAAAATTAGCTATTGATGAAAAAAATCCAATTAGAATATTTTCATCATATTTTTTTTCAGTAAAATTTTTGGAATATAATAAAATTCCA
>JBHLQA010000280.1:0-5005 GCA_048885285.1 Candidatus Odinarchaeota archaeon | reverse complement strand
AAAATATGAAACTACTTTAAATCTTAAAAATCGAAAAATAATTAAAATCCGACCAGTAAAACCAACAGATGAAAGAATGATTCAAGAACTTCATTATTCTTTGGATGAAAAAGATAGATATTTAAGATTTTTCACACCTATGAAAGATTTTCGACATACAAAAATTCAACCAATGGTAAATATTGATTACTCTACAGATATGATTTTGGTATGTGAATCTACTGAAAAAGGAGAAGAACAAATCATTGGTTTAGGTGCATTCTTTAAAACAATTAAACCTTCTATTGCTGAGTTAGCATTTGTAATTCATAAAGATTGGAGAGGTTTAGGAATATCAAAGTTTTTATTAAATTATTTGGTACAAATTGGAAAAGAGCTTAATTATCGAACCTTTACAGGCTCAATTTTGCTTGAAAATAAACCAATGCTTCATATAATTAATAACTCAGGATATTTATTAAAACTTAAAAAGATTGAAGGTGGAGTTACAAATTTTGCCTTTGATCTTTCTTAATCAATTATTATAAAAAGAAATTATATTCTAAAATCAATAAATTCATTTTTACATACTTATTATTGTTAATTACTAAGCAATTCTCAATGATTATATGTCAAAATCAAATGAGAAAATATTTATCAATGATTTTCATAAGGAATATAAAGAAAAGGGATTAACCTTAGAAATAATTGAATTATTCAAGAAAATAATTTATGATTATTATAGAAATCATAAGAGAAAATTTCCTTTTAGGGAAAGAATTACACCTTATAATGTCCTTGTTTCTGAAATCATGCTCCAACAGACCCAAACTGAAAGAGTCGCTGAAAAATTTTTAAAATTCATAGAAAAGTTTCCAGATTTTTTAACACTATCTTCAGCTTCACTTGAAGAAGTTCTCGGCATATGGAAAGGTTTGGGTTATAATAGAAGAGCAATAGCTTTAAAAAAAATTGCAGAAATTATTATTAATGATTTCAATGGAAGATTACCCAATTCGCTTGAAATTTTAAAATCTTTTCCACAAATAGGGCATAATACAGCTTCCTCCATCTTAACATTTGCATTTAATAAACCTGTATTTTTTATTGAAACAAATATAAGAAGAGTTTACATTTACTTTTTTTTTCCTGATAAAATTAAAATTGAAGATAAAGACATAATGACTATAGTAAAAAAGACAATAGATAATAATAATCCTCGAGAATGGTACTATGCTCTAATGGATTACGGAGTTATGTTAAAAAAAAATCACCCTGAATTAAATAAAAGAAGTGCTCATTATAAAAAACAAGCACCATTTAAAGGATCAACAAGACAAGTTAGAGGAAAACTTTTAAAACTTTTAATTAAGGAAGGTCAGATGGAAATTACAAAAATTCAAGAACATTCCAAACTTAGATATGATAAGAGAATAGAAAAAATACTTAATCAATTAAAACAAGAAGGTTTCATCGAGATAAAAGATGGTATTGTAAAGATTGCCAAGTGAATAGAGTTATTTCATTTTCTTATTTTTTACATATTTAGCTATTTTTATAGCAATTCTTTCTTGTCTTTTCCAATCTCCAAAAGCGCTTCCTCTTGAAATAAGAGATATAATTTCCTTTTTATAACGATCTTTTATTCTGCTAACAGTTTTCTTTTCAAAGGGAGTTTGAGGTAAGGGAATAAACGAATGAGCATGTACTCGTGCTCCCCTTTTTGATAATTTTTTCATCATATCTAATGTGAGGTTCATGTCTTCTTCATTTTCTCCGGGTAGACCAAAAATGAAGTCAAGATTAATCTTTAAGCCATTTTTTAAAGTTAAATCTACAGCATGATATATATCTTCTACAGTATGTCCTCTATGACATGAGTTTAAGATTTTTTGGCTACCTGATTGTGCTCCTATGGTTATATTATTATTGTCTGCATATTTTATAACTAAGGCTAATGTATCATTTGTGACATGTTCTGGTCGTACTTCTGAAGGAAATGTGCCTAAAAATAATCTTCCTTTTGTACCAATTACTTTCCTTACATTGATAAGTAGATCCTCAAGTTTTTCTAAATTTAAGTTCTTTCCATCAATCGAGCCATATGAAAATGCATTTGGTGTTATAAATCTTATATCTGTATTATCTCCATAGAATTTTTTTAATTCTTGTACATATCTACATATTGTATCAATACTTCTATGACGAGGTAAGGTTCCTAAAATATAAGGAGTTTGACAGAAATAACATACATAGGGGCATCCTCTCGTGATCTCGATTGCTCCAAACCTAGTGTTTTTTACTGGAAATGGCGGATAATCATTCAGATTAATAAAATCTCGTTTACCTGTAAAAATGTATTCTTTATTTTTATTAAAGTAAGCAATTCCTTTGATTATTGAATAATTTTTATTGTTGAATATTGTTCGCATAAGCTCTATTATGGTTTCTTCACCTTCACCAACAACAACAAAATCAAATCCCATCTTTAAAGTTCCATAGGGATCTCCTGTAGGATGAGAACCACCAGCAATAGTCAATAATCGTTTAGGAAATTGTTTTTTCAAACTTTGAACTAATTCATAGCTTTCAAAAAGTTGAATAGTAGAAAAAGAAATTGCTAACACAATTTTATCATATTTTTCAAATATTCCTTTAAGAGTTAAGAAAATCTCATCTATAGTCTGAACAAAGTAAAAATCGATACTGTCAAATACTGTATCTGTTTCAAGTGCACCAGCAATAGCATTTAAACTATAAAAATTTTGCTTATGATAATAAATTAGAAAAGCGATTTTTTTCAAGGAGGAATTACCAAAAAAATATATTTCCAATAATTTAGTATTTTATATTAAAAAAATTTGTAAATTTTATGTATAATTCATTATTTTAAAATTAAAAATATTTTTTACATAAAATTTATACTCCGATGATTATTTAAATTCATTTTTGTATTATTATTTCAAGATTAAATCAAAAAGAAAAGGTAAAGAATGATAATAATGTTATTCAATGAATTATTTGCCACAAAAATTGATGAAGTTGGAATTTCATGGTTTGATTTCTATTCTATAGGACATATTTGTTTAGGAATTGGGCTCTTTCTATTCTGGTCCTTATTTTATACAATTCCAAAAAAAAAAGGAAGAGTTCCAATTTTTTCGCTTTTATTTGTTTTTATTCTAACTATTATATGTGCAATAATTTGGGAGTTCATTGAACATATCATATTCCTTGATCTTGGATGGAAATTTGAAAATAGAGCCGATAGTTGGCAAAATATGACCACTGACGTTATATTATGCGCAATTGGCGGCCTTGGAACTTGGCTTTTTGCTTACATCATATTTGAAAAAGATAAAAGAGTGTCTGGTTATTATATTTTTGGGATTATTGGATTTGGTGTTTGGATTGGTATTTTCATAATTCTGAGATATCTAACACTACATAACTCTCCAATTATATAAAATATTTTTTTATCTATAATTTATATTTATTATAAAATGTCTGATCTTAGTGAGTTTGTTGAATATAAAGAAGGTAATATACCATTAATTATCTCAGTTCCGCATGGAGGAATATTAGAATGTAATTCTATACCTAATAGAAAAAGAGGAGTTTTGGGAATTGATAAAAACACCATAGAATTTTCTAGAAATCTTATCTCCCAGATTAGTCGAAAATTTAAAGAGAATAATTTCGGAGAGAAAAATCCTCATTATATTTTTTCGCTGATCAGGAGAAGTAAAATCGATTTAAACCGTTTTGAAAAGGACGCTTATAATCAAGAATCATTGCTAGCTAAGGAAATCTATAATTTCTATCATTCTAAAATTAAATATTGGGTATTCAATAATCTGAAGAGATATAATCATTCATTCTTGATAGATATTCACGGTTTTGAGAAATATAGTCGTCCTCCTGGATTTAGAGATGTAGATGTAATTTTAGGTACAAATAATTTAGAATCATTCTTTCCTGAATCAATTCCGAAAAGAAATTGGGGAAATAATATTCGCGGAAAAATTATTCAAAAATTTCTGGAATTTGACATACCGATTGCTCCAGGTCATCCAAGGAGGAGAGAATATGTTTTAACTGGAGGGTATATAACACAAGCTTATGGTGCTTCTCACATTCCGAAAAGTCAGACAATTCAGATTGAGATCTCTGATAGAATAAGAATATATAATGAAGAATTGAGAAAAAATGTTATTAAAATATTTGTTGATATTTTATTTGAGAATTTAAAGGATTTTAAGAGCTATTATTAGCGTTTAATTGTGTAGTAATATAATTCTTCTAGCAATCCGATTAATAAATTTACTCTGCTGAATTTTACAGATATGAGCAACTTTTTTATAATTAAAGGATTCTGCTAATATGTCTAGGTAAGAGATATTATATAAAATTGAAATATTTTTATCATTTTTCATGAATAACATATCTAATTCTTTCTGAATTATAATTTCATGAATCTTTAGTTTTTTTAAAATCCGTTTTTTTATTTCTCTAATAGCTACTCCAAAATTAAGATCTCTGATGTTGGATATAATAGAATTTAATACAAGGGTGTAGATAATAACTGTGTTAATATTTTCAGCCTCCTTTATAGATTCAAATTTAAACTGAAGATCTTGATATATTTCTCTTATATAATTTTCATCGATTCCTTTTATTTTTCTAAAAAGTTTAAGAAATTCCAAATATTTTCCTTCTAAAAATAAATTTAAATTTTGATTGAATATATCCTTAAATTTCCTAATAATTTGTCCGGAATTACTTATTTTTAGGGATATTTCGGGTGTCCTACCAGTAATGATATCTTTTCCTATATAGAATTGTTGATTTATTAGGTTTTCCGTCCCTTCATACAATTGTTCTAAGACATTTTTTATGGTATAACACCTATACTAAAAGTTGTCAATATTTATACTAATCAAATAATAAAAACGCATAGATTTAATTCTTTTCATCATCTTATTATTCTTTTTAGAATTTAATTTTAAGTTGAAATATTATAAGT
>JBHLQA010000279.1:0-5100 GCA_048885285.1 Candidatus Odinarchaeota archaeon | reverse complement strand
CTTTTCTACAGATTCTTCTGTTTCATGATGTATTTTTGGTATCTTAATAAGCACCAACGGAACGAGAGCAATAAAAAATGTAATAATATCAATAAGAAAGATTTGATTCACTGGAAAAAATTCTAAAAGAGTGGCCGCAATAATTGGTCCTATACTATTTATTAATCCAATGAATAAGAAATTAAAACCATTAACTCTACTTAAATTTTCCTTTGGAACCATAGCTGGGACAATAGATTGAACAGCAGGCAATTGAAAAGCAAATAGGACAGCCCTAAATGTATTAATTGCTAAAACAATCCAAACCGTTTGAAAATCAATAAAAAAAAATAGAAATAATATAAAAGTAACAAAAGCCTGAAGTGAATCAGATATTGCTGTAATAGTTTTCTTATTCCATCTATCAGCAATTACTCCAGAAAAAGGAGTCACAATAATTTGCGGTATAAACATAAGGAAGGTGGATATTGAAAGTATAACAGCACTTCCAGTTTCAATTGTTAACCACCAAGTAATTGTAAAGCCAACTATCAATGAACCTAACATTGAGAAATTTTGCCCAAATAAAAAATACATATAATGACGAAAGGTTTTTCTCGTTAGAGTCTGTTCCATTTTTCTCTACTTATTTAAATAAATGTTTTTAAAGGTTAACTACTTAATAAACTGAAAAATTCCTGAAAGTATATTTGGATTTTACTTTTTCGATAGGATTTAATTCTTGATTAAATTTTGCATTATATTTTGAATAAAATTTCAAAAGTTTTTTGTTTAGCTTACTAGAATGACTTGACTCCGTTATTTTTGAGACTTCTTTTCTCTTGGAACTTTCAAAAAGGTCATTAATAACTTTTTCAATATCAATACAAATTTTTCGTATATCTTTATTTCTTTTAACTGAGCCATTATATTATTACACCACTTTATACAATTCATTTCTTATTTTGTTAATTGAAAATAATAAAATGGTTTAAATATAGTTTTGTTACATAAACTTTATCATTAGTTTGTAGTTCAATTGAAGTTCATATAGTAAACTGAACTCGAATTCTTTAAATAGGAATTTTTACTTTATATTAATTAGAGAACTTTAATGTGAATATTATGAGTAGAACTCAAAAGATTAATTATCCACCCGAAGAAATTTTCAGACCAATAGATCTCGAACGTCCTAACTTAGAACATATTATACTCTGGATGCTAAAAAATAATGATACTGTTAAATGGTCAAATTTTTTAGATAAACCTATTAGTATTCCCCAATCTACTTTATCCTATCGTTTAAAATCGTTAATCTTGGATGAATTTATAGTGAAAGTGAAACAAGGATTATATAAAATCACTCCTAAAGGTGTGGATCGATTTAATCAATTATCCCAACCGAAAATAAAACGAAAATTAAATTATCCACCAAAAGTGATAACTCTCAATCGAAATTATGATCATTGGATTCTCTGGATGGTTTATAATAATACTTTTTGTAAATGGTCGGATTTCATAGAAGAACCTCTTAGTATTAATCAATCTAGTTTATCAAAAAATCTTAATGAACTTCAAAAAAGGGAGATTTTAAAAAAGGAAGGTAAAGAATATAGGATTACTCAAAAAGGTAAATCTGAATATTCTCGCATGTTGAAATCATATGATTTAGATCGACAATCTATTTTGGATGAAGAAAGTAACCGAATTGAAGATATTACGAAAAAAACAATTAGGTTTTTTGAGAAATATTATATTGAAGATGCAGATATCAAATTTCGGTTTTTAAATAACGTATTAAAGATGCCATTTGCTAACTTAAAAGGCTCATTAGATTCTGAGGAAGACTTTAATAAAGTTCTATTATTTCTTTCTATGAATCATCCCAATCAATATCCATTTTATATATCAATTAATGATTTTTCAGAAGAATACCATATTGACGAATTAGAACTTGAATTTAATATTCATCAAATAGTTGATAAGAATGTGTATCCTGTAAAATTTTTTCGTTTAGTAGTTAATGAAGATAAAAGCTATTATTTTCAAGCAAATGAGAAAAATGAAAAGGTTTTAAGTGCCATCACAGAAGATTATATTACAAAATTTACTTATTTGAATAAACTCTATGAGAATACCTCTAATGGGACACTTAAATTAAGTTTAAGCAATATAATTGAATCAATATTAGTAGAAATTTGTAATAATTTATTTAATGATGAGTTGAAAGATGCGTTACGCAAATTTTTACCAGATTATATTAAATATTTAGCTTACAGAATAGAATCAGAGGGTAAGTTAATAGATACTCTTGATAAGTTAGAGGGAGTAGCATGGCGGGATATTCCCGAGGTGTTTCAATCATATGGCTCTAGAAATGATTTAGTTGAGCAAGCCCAATTAAAGTATTATATCGATTTTACAGTATTACAAGTATTGGATATTTTTTCAAATCCTAAACTTGAGAAAATTTTCGAAGAAGCAAAGCATAAGATGAAGGAGGGAGGATTTGAGGATGTTTTAAGAGAAATTGATAAAAAGATTAAAAATAAACCGGAAAATATAAATCTTCTTTTCTTGAAATCAATTCTATTGAGTATTTCAAATCATCATCAAGAAGGTATTCATTTTCTGAAAATGGAATTTGAAAAACATCCAAATAAAAATGATGAGGATATTTTTATTCCTTATCATTACATATTAGTTTATAATCATCTAATATTAGCTGAGTTTGATAAGGCTCTTGAATTAAGTAATAAGATAGGTAAAGTTTATCCAGATCATCCCTTATTGTATATGACGAGAGCTTTAATTGAAGGTTATAAAGTTATTTATGATGTAGTAGATTTAGAAAGTTCAATAATTGATCAGGTTTTAATGGATATAGATGCTGCAATTTCTTTAGAGGAGAACATAAAAAATAAGGCAAAGTATCTTTATGTTAAAGCTCTTTTTTTAAATCATTTAAAGATATTTGAAGAAGCTCTTGAATCAATCGAAACTGCCCTTGAATGGGATCCTAAATCTCTTTCTATACACCTTATGAAGTATTATATATTATATGATTATGGGAAAATCAATGAGGCGATAGAGTTAGTGGAGGAAGGGATAAAGCTTTTTCCTGAGAAGGAGGTTAAACTTATAATACATAAAACTTATTTATATAAGAAGATGAGAAATTTTGATAAATGTCTAGAAATCATTGATGAATTATGGGAAAAGTATCCTGATGATCTCAATATATTGAACAATAAACTCTATTACCATTTACATAAAGGTGATAAAGAAGAAGCAATAAGAGTAGGGAATCTTTTAATTAAACTTGATCCTGAAAACGGAAATTTTCACGATTCATTTGGAGAAATCTTAACAGAATTTGGAGAATATGAGGAAGCTATAAAATTTCTTCAGAAAGCATTAGAACTTGATCCATTAGGTTGGTTTACATATAACACTTACTATCTATTGGCAAAATGTTATAAAGAACTTAGTCAGTATGATTTAGCACGGGAGTATTCAGAAAGAGGGATTCAAGCAACTCAGACATGTTTTTGCATGGTAGACACGAGAAAAGAATGGATGGAAAAAAAACAAAAGTTACTAGCAGAAATTGATAAGTTAGAAAAAAAATAAATAAAAATTATTAAATTCGATATTAAAAAAAATATTAATTCGAAGTTTTAGCGACCTTTGAATATTGGTTTCCTATTTTCCTTTAGTGCTGCTTTACCTTCCTTGAAATCTTCGCTAACTAATTGAGGTTGTATAAAAGCATTAAATTCCTCTTGTGCTATACGCATTGCTTTCCTTTGTTCATTTTCCATGATCTTGTAATGTCCATATTTGATCGCCTTTATTGATAATGGCGCATTATCACGCAGAGTTTCTGCCATCTTGATAGCTTCTTTCATGAGTTCTTCTTTGTTTTTTGTTACTCCATTGATTAACCCTAATTCATAAGCTCGTTGAGCACCTAATGGTTTTCCTGACATGTAAAATTCCATAGATGCTTTAAAGGGCATATAAGGTCTATAATCTACAACTGTTCCAACAATTCCAACATAAACCTCGCCAAAAATAAATTTAGCATCTTGTGTAGCATAGGTTATATCTGTGCCTATAACGCCTAGTCCATATCCACTCCCAATAACATTTCCATGAACAGCTCCTATGATGGGTTTCAAGATTTTAGTACCATTTGGTGGAAATGCTTTAAGAAGATCTTTTAATAACCCTTCGACATAAATATCTGCTCCTCGACTAAAGTCTGGACCTTTAGCGCTGAGGATCGCTACCCTACTTTCTTTTTCATTTGCAAAACGTGCCCATGCAGCTCCTAGAGCTCTACATAAGGGGGGATCCAATCTATTAGCTTCTGGATTGTCTATTGTAAGGTATGCGATCTGATCTTTAACTTCATAACTTAAAACTTCCTTAGACATTTTTTTTCTCTCATATATCATTCTAAAAATTTCCTTATTAAAGATATATAGATTATTTTTAAAAGTTTCTTATTATGTATTAGATGTGGCAATTTTAGGCAGAATAATATCATTGTCGAAATCTATATTTCAAAAAGGAGACACAATTATCGTTCTAATGAATTCTAAAGGTACAATTAAATGTAAAAATTTATGTTTAACTTCCTATATGGATAATTGGTGTATTTATTTCAGTCTATCCTTATATTAACTCAAATAAAGTTTTTACAAACTAGAGAAAGCTTAGATAAATTTCTGTTTTGTAGTGTCTCTCTTTTCATTTTTATCACTAACAACAACTGAAAATTTCAACTTTTTTATAAGATTTATTAGAGAAATCGAATATAATAAACATAATTTAATTTTCAATAGGTTTAAATCCGAATAGAATAGTTTATCTAATAATATTTTTAATTCAATTGAAAAGGGAAATTTAAAATGGAACTAACACAAAATTCAGTAACCTACAAAGGTAAAAAATATTTTGTGAAAAAAGAGGGAGACCTTATAACCCTTGATCTCTTAAATAAGAAGATAAAGGATATGAACCAGATTGAAGGTCTTGAAAGACTTATAGATTTACAATCATTAAACCTGGCAAACAATAAAATTAAAGAAATAAAACATCTTGAACCTCTAA
>JBHLQA010000278.1:0-5102 GCA_048885285.1 Candidatus Odinarchaeota archaeon | reverse complement strand
AACTTCACGTAAGATTCGAACGAGAAGAATTTGTCTATAATAAAGTATATAATGTAATTAGAAGTTTTGTTGAAGACTTATTTATAGTAAAGGAATCAAAATATATTTCAACAGAATTACATGATTTTGTATCAAAGGAAGAGAAAGTATTAAAACCAATAGAAGAAATCTCAAAGGATGAAATTAAAGAAGAAGAAAAATTTCAGCAACATTTTTTAAAACTTGAAGAAAGTATACAATTAAGTTTAGAGGATCAGATTATTTCAGAAAAATCAATTGAAAAACTTCCAGCTGAAGCTCTACTAAGGGAAAAATATATAATTTCTAATAATTTTCCCAAATTACGATTAATTTCTCACACTGGTCAATTAAGTAATAAAATTTATATAGTTTTAGAAGGAATAAATGAAAATAAGGAAGAAGGACTATTTATTTTAGATCAACACGCTGCTTCTGAGAGGATAATGAAAGAAAAATTCATAGATGCTTTTGAAACATCGAAAATGAATAGACAAAAATTAATTTCTCCTTTAAAAATTGAGGTATCTCCGAGTGAAAAGATATTTTTAGAGTCTAATTTATTGGCAATCAGGAAACTAGGATTTGATTTCCAGAAATTCGGAGGAAATACCTTTATCTTAAGAGAAATTCCAACTGTTATGGGAAAAGTCCCAAAATTAAGCATTATAAAAGAAATTATTAGTGATATAACTGAAATTGGTAAAGATAAGAGTTTTTCAGAAGTAACCGAAGAGATTATTAACTATTTATCCTGTCATAAGAGTATTAGAGGTGGTGATAATCTCTACTTAAAAGACATAAGAAATTTATTAATTGACTTAGGAAAATGTAAAGACTCATATCATTGTGCTCATGGAAGACCTACAATAAGATTCTTCTCATATAAAGAATTAGATAAATTATTTAAAAGAACAGTATAATTAGGATTATATAATTTCTTTTTAGGCTTTTGAAAAAGCAATACCTTCAATTCCTTGGATGCCATCGACTTTGTGAAAAAATTCTTCAACTCTGTCTGTTCCTCCCCATTCCTCTGGATATCTTACTCTAACTCTAGCTTTTTTCAAACCAAAAGCTACAGGCATTACTTCATAAGTTTCTACAACACAAGTATCAGGTAGAACATTCTTTAACTTATCAACAAATTCCTCAAAGTTTACATCTGTATCTTCTGGAATTACATCAATTAGAGCAACGAATTCTCCCATAATAATCTCTCTATTTATTTTTGTTTTAAGGTCCCTGAAATGAGCATTTTAAGCATAAATATTCTTTACCCATTTCCCTACAGCGCTCACAACGCCAAATAGTTACATCTCCACAGGAAGGGCATGGAAAATGAACTGCAGCTTCATAAGGTGCAATCGGACGTCCACAACCGAAACACACATTCCCCTTGTAAGTACTCATTGATATACTATCACTGCATTATCAAAATTTTAACTTAAATAATAAAATACATAATAACTTTAATTATTTTCTAATTTCAATATCTTAAAAAAAGACTATATTTTAAATGTGATTTATTGTTATCCATAAAAAATTAGATTGTAAATTTAATTGAAATAGTGATCATATGCTTTTATCTAAGTGTTTAACTGTTCTATTTATATTGATATATTCATTAAAGAAAAAACATGGAAATGAAATTTTAAATTGATAAACAACATAAATTACTTATAGAGAATTAAATGAAATATAAATTATTCTTTAAAATGAACAATAATGCCAGAAAATAAAGTCAAAAAATATTTCAAACTTATTGAAGCATGGGCTTGGTGTCCGATATGTGAAGATATGGTCGCTTTAATAATTGATAAAGATGAAATTATTGATGGGTTGAAAACTAGTATATATACTAAGGAATTTACTCATAAAAATCCACATCCAGATCTTAATGATTCAGATGATTTATCTGGTAATGAGCATACAATTTATATTTACATAAATGAAAATTATGATATAACTGGAGTGAAAGCTTTTTTCGGAGAATCACCTACTACTACAGAAATTGGAGCTCAACTAGCAGAAGAAGGTGCAGAAGTTAGAATACCAATACTGGTCAAAGAAGTTCCACCTACAGCGGTACAATTTGGAATGATTAATAAAGAACAATTCAGAATTTTAAAAATTTGCGATGGAATGAATACCATCGAGCAAGTTGCAGAAATAGCTCAAAAGAGTGTAAGAGATATTGAAGAAATGATGGAACAGCTTCGAAAAAAAGGATTGGTTAAAGTTATAAAAAGAACATAAGAAGTATTTTACTTTTTAATCATTTTAATAAGCTGTTTTTACTTAGGTTTTTGTATCATTTCTCTTGTAATTGTTTCAAAAATTTGTTCTATATTCTCACCAGTCTTAGAAGAGCATTCAATATAACCATTTAGTTTATATTTATTCGCTAACTCGATTGCTTCCTCAGATTGCACTGATCTTTTATCCTCGAGATCCACTTTTCCTCCAACCATTATGATGGGTATATTCATCTCTTTTTCGGATACAAAATATTCAAAAATCGATAACCAATCATCAATATCTTTTATACTTGAATATCTTGTTATATCAAACATGAAAATACCTCCATCTGCTCCTTTCGCAAAACTGGGTAAAAGGACCCTAAAACGTTCTTCTCCTGCAAAATCCCATATTCGAAGAGTTATTGTTTTACCCTCAAAAGTAACATTTTTAATACTAAAGTCTGCTCCAATTGTCATTTTAATGTCCTCTTCGAAGATTTTAGTTACATATCTTTTTATCAATGTCGTTTTACCGACACCACCAGCCCCAAATATGCAAAGTTTGAACGCTAGTTTCGATTCTATAGTAAACACCTTATTTTAAATAGAAAAATTTTTCCTCTTCTAAATTATCGTTATAACCTTTAAAAATCTTTTTAATTATAAAAGTAATTTATTTTTTATTATTTATTTTATTTTATTTTTTTGTTCTTTAAGAATATTATACAGGTTTTTACTCAATCTTACCGAGGACTTAGAGAGATTAGTTATATTAAAAAACTATGAACTCTATTTTAACTATTTATAGCGCAGTAAATATTTTGGCATTAAAAAAATTGAATTGCTTATTGTTTATCATAGAATTGGATTTAAAATATGAATTAAATAAACGTCATACCTAATTATTTATTGCGTTTTAAATAATTTAAGTTATATCTTAACAATTAAATCATTAATAGTAGAGAATTAATAAAATAAGACTTGTTCAATAATCTCGGTTATAAAATTCGGTTCAATTATCTTAATTCCCATTATTTGGGATATTTTATCCTCAACTAATGGATTAAACTTTTCTTTTGAATCAATATATAGTACAAAAAGAGATCACAATTACCCGATAAATGCTATAAAATTGTAGTTTCTTTAAGGTCAATTAGATCTTTTAAGATTTGACAAATGAATGATCGAAATTAGTATTTATATGATCTGATTTTGAAAAAAGATTAATAGTTTGAATCTTTTTCTTACTTAGAAAAATTTTAAATTCAAATTACTGAGAATTTTTATATTACTGAATTGAATTCTAAAAATAGAGGAAAATAATTATTGATGATAAAATGAGTGTTAATCAATATGATTTAGCTATTATTGGAGGAGGCCCAGGAGGTTATCATGCGGCTATTAGAGCGGCTCAATATGGAGCAAAAGTCGCATTAATTGAAAAAGCCAATTTAGGGGGTACCTGTCTTAATTGGGGGTGTATCCCTACAAAAGCTTTATACGCTTCTGCTCATTTAATAGAAAAAGTAAAAGAAGCTCATGAATTTGGAGTAGAGATTTCTGATTATAATTTAGACTTTGCCAAAGCTGTTGAGAGAAAAAATCAAGTAGTACAAGAACTAGTTAGCGGAATCGAACAATTAGAGAATGCATGGAAAAATGATGTGTATAAAGGGCATGGTAAAATTAGAGGGGGAAATTTTAGTGATGGGTTTGATGTTTCTGTTGAAGGTGAAAATAATGCAGTAGTAAAAGCAAAAACGGTAATTATTGCAACAGGTTCCGCACCTGCTCTAATTCCAGCATTTAATATAGATCATGAAAGAATTTTAACGAGTGACGATATCCTACATCCCGAATTTAAAACTGTACCTAATAGACTTTTGATCATAGGAGCAGGTGTTATTGGTTGCGAATTTGCAAATATTTTTACGCGATTTGGCAGTAAAGTAATTATGCTTGAATATCTTCCTTCTGCTATTGCTACAGAAGAACCTATGATTGTAAAAGTGCTAATGAAAAAATTTGAGGAATTAGGAATTGAACTCCATACTTCAAAAAATGTATTATTTGTAGAGAATACAGGTTCTGGAGTAAAAGCTACAATTTGTGATGCCTCAGTTCCACGAGATCAAACCGATTCTGCTGAAAAATCTGTTTTTGAAGCTGATTTATGTTTAGTATCTATTGGTCGTGCAAAAATATCACAAGATCTTGGTTTGGAAAATCTTGGTATAGAAACTGATCGTGGTGCCATAAAAGTCAATAAAGATACTTTAGAGACTTCTATGAAAGGAATCTATGCAATCGGAGATGTTACAGGAGGCCTTATGCTTGCTCATGTAGCCAGCTATGAAGGTGATATCGCAGTTGCAAATGCATTAGCCAGTATTGGAGGCTTTCCTGTCAGCGAAATGAAACCTGATTATAAAGTAGTTCCCACAACAATTTTTACCTCTCCAAATATAGGTTCTGTAGGCTATAGAAGAAAAGTTGCAAAAGATATGGGAATGGATGTCTTAATGGGCCAATTTCCTTATCAATCACTTGGTAAAGCTAAATGTATGGGCGAAGAAACAGGCTTCCTTGTAGTTTTGGCTGATAAAGAGACACATAAAATCGTTGGGGCATCTTGTATTGGCACTGAAGCTCCAGAATTAGTAGCTGAAATAGCATTGGCAATGCAACATGGCTTAACAGTTCATGATGTTTCTGAGACAATTCATTCACACCCTACAATATCAGAAATGGTATTAGAGGGATGTGAATCTGTCGTAGGTAAAGCAATCCATAAGAAAGGACGTCCTATTCACCATTAATTTAATTAAATTATTTTTTCTT
>JBHLQA010000277.1:0-5105 GCA_048885285.1 Candidatus Odinarchaeota archaeon | reverse complement strand
TCGGTATGGCTCATTGGGAAAATATAAAATATTATATAGAAAATCCAGAAAAAATTGAAGATGTGGATTTGGAGTTAGTTCCTCACAAATATGTAAAAATGTACAATATTGAAGGTTCTGATGCCAGATTCATTTTAAGAGAGTTGCCATATCATACATATAAATGGTTAAAATTTAGAGATGAGTTTTCAAAGGAAGAATTGGAAAGCATAGAAACTCCTGATGAGCTTTATACTATTTTAAATTCTTATGATAAAATTGAACAGATTAGAACAATTTTAATCAAAGCGAAATATGAATATGAAAAGGAATTCAAGGAATTTGTAGATCTTCACAAGTTAAAAACACTATTCCAATATTCAAGGAATCTTTCACTAGCAGATCAAAGATTATTGCCGAATTTATATCACTTATTAACCTGCTCAAAGAATATAGTAGATGATGATTATGCATGGAAAGTTATGGAAAAAGCTACTAAATACCCTTATAATGATGAGAGTGATAATTATGAAACATTGAAAATGGATTTAGAAGGGGGTTATGATCCAAGCGGTCGCTACATAAAATTACGTAGACATCATCCGTATACCTATGGTAAAGAAAAAGAAGTACCATTAAAAGAAAGACCCGAAGAAAAATACCCTGGAGAATGGAGAGATAAATGGGAAGAGGGAAAGGACTACACAGTTTCGTGGCCTCCTGAAGATATTATAGAAGAAGATTACTTTGCGTTTATACGAAAGAAAACCATAAAAAATTTGAAGAATAAGAGAATTAAGATTGAAGAATTTAAGTCTAGTTTAATGGATGGGATTGCTATTAAAGAAACTATTCGGAATTGGGCTTTCAAAAAAAAAATTTATGTGCAAAATATACAACAAGTTCAAGGCAAAATTGATACTATTGTAGTTATATTTGATGCTGATGAAGAAAAAGTTGAAAAATATCCTTATAAATTAACATGGTGGGCGGAACATGATAGAGAAAGTGATATGGCTTTTTATTCTACGAATCCTGGCGATTATGTAATTGGTCCTGGTATTACTCACGTCGAGGTTGGAGGATTACTTTCTATCTTTCCAGCAATATTTATACATTCTATTTTCGATTCGTTTATGGATTATGAATATAGAGATACTAAGAATAAAGCGGAACGTCTTCTCAAGGCTGCTATTAGTTATTCAAAAGAACGGTATATTGCATATATAGCTCCAGAACCTCCACGTAAATATTTTTTTTCACTTGCAGGAATAAAAAGTCGCGAATTAATATATATTCCAATTGAGAATTTTAGTAAAGAATCATTGAAAACAATCAAACATATTCATATCTTAGCTGGTAGGGATAAAAGAAAAATAGCTCATAATTACATATTTTTGGATTAATGATCAAAAGAACCAAAATACTAAAATACTGGAATCTTTTTTACATTATTTAAGATGTAAAAATAAATTATCATTGAGAGATATTTTTAATTGTACTATAAGAATGAGAAAGAATTTTTTAATTTCTATAATAAATGCTTCAAAATCTCCATAAATTTTTTATAATTGTTTATAGTTCTTTTTGTTATATACGAAATCTTTAGTATGATGATACCAGAGAAGAAAAATTTAACACAATTCGATGAAAATAATAATCAGAGAAAACAATATAATCTATCTAGACTACTCGAAGTACTCAAAATTCCAGTTTTTTTCCTGATTATAGTTTGTATTATAACAACCATCCTTGTTTTAATGATATGTTTAACTGGAGGCTTTACTTTTTATTTTTTCTTATTTCCTCTGATTGGCTTAGATTTTCTTTTAATTTATTATTTTAAATCAGATTTTTACCTTGAATGTCATAATCCATTAATCTTAATATACAGTATAATTTCCATTCTATATTTATTATGTTTAATAATAACCAGCTTTGTCTTGATTTGGCCTGGAAATTTTATTCATTTTATTTTTACTTTTTTGTCAATCTTATATTCTCTTTATAATATCCTCTTAATTCTTCTAATTGGCATTATTTTTCTAACGGTTTACTATATAAAGTTTAAGATCCCTATTGGTCAAAAAAGCTCTTCATAATGTTGATATTTTTTTCATTTGTTATTTCGATATTTATAGCAATTTATTTGCTCCTAAACTTAGCAATTCCGATTTTAGACACATTTTATGCTTCAGTCTATAGTGATAGTGATGTAATACTTGATTTTTTTTTAATAACTATCTTCTAATCAAATAATTATTGTGTTTTTTTAAAAAAAAGTAAAATCATAAAATCGATAATAACTTCAAGATCCCAAAAAATTCTTATTTTTTACTATTCTTTATTATTTTATGCTTCAAATCTATAACACAATGACTCGCCAAAAGGAAGTATTTAAACCGATAGAGGAAGGTCGAGTAAGAATTTATACTTGTGGACAGACGGTATATGATGATGTACATATAGGTAACGCGAGAACCTATAGTTCTTGGGATGTGGTGGTGAGATATCTTCGATACAAGGGTTATGATGTATTCCATGTTCAAAACTTCACAGATGTAGGACATTTAACTGATGATGCCGATCAAGGTGAAGATAAGATAGAAAAAAGAGCAAGAGAGGAAAAGATAAATCCTTGGGAACTTATTGATAAACAAATTCAAGAATATTGGCAAGTTATTGATGATTTAAATATTCAAAGACCAAACATATCACCTAGAGCAACAGCAGTTATTCCTGATATGATTGAAATCATAAAGATTTTACTAGAAAAGGGCTACGCTTATGAAGTAGAAGGAAATGTATATTATGACACTTTTAAATTTAAGGATTATGGAAAACTTGCCAAATTAAAACTTGATGAAGAAAAAGCACAGGCACGTGTGGCTCAAGATCCACTAAAAAGAAATTATTATGACTTCGCTTTATGGTTGAATGCACGCAAGGGAGATCAAATCCACATTATGAGATGGAATTCTCCATGGAGTGAAGGCTATCCTGGCTGGCATCTTGAATGTTCGGTAATGGGAATGAAATATTTAGGAGAAACCTTAGATATTCACGGAGGGGGCATTGATCATATTCCTACTCATCATCCCAATGAGATTGCTCAATCTGAGGCCGCAACAGGTAAGAAGTTTGTTAATTGGTGGATGCATGCAGAATTTATAACTCTTAATGGTCAGAAAATGAGTAAAAGTCTTGGAAATTATGTCACCGCTCGTGAATTAATAGATCAGCATGGAGGACTTGTGGTAAGAATGGGCCTAGTTTCTGGTCATTATCGATCTGCGGTGGATTGGAATCCAAAAGTAATAGAAAATGCCAAAAGTAACATTGAAAAAATTAGAAATTGTTTGAATAACATTGAACATTCTACTGGTGGAAATAGTGATACACTCAAATCAGCAATAAAAGATGTAAGAAGTAGTTTTGAGGAGGCAATGGATGATGATTTTAATACTCCAAGAGCTTTTGCAGCAATCTATGAATTTATTAAAAATATAAATAGTTCATTAGATAATAAAAAAGAAATACTCATTGAAGCAAAGGAATTATTACTCAAACTTATTGGAATTCTTGGTCTTGATTTCTCTAAAAAAGAAGAAGAGATTGAAAAAAAATTAGAAGGTTTAATGGATATTATTATAAATATTCGAAATCGGGCAAGAAAAGAGAAAAACTATGAAGTGAGTGATGAAATAAGAGAAAAACTAACTAGTGTTGGAATACAACTTGAAGATGCTCCCGATGGAACACGATGGAAAAGAAATTCATAACAATTCAATATCTTTTCTGTCAATCATTTTGATTTCCATAATGATTCGTCCCCAACCTCCACATTTCAGACCAACATCGAAACATCCTACTCTTTTTATTTTCATATCATTTGGATCTTGTTCTGCAAAAAAAAGTTCATGAGCGCCAAATATTAACCTTTCAATTTGACTTAATGCATAAATGCATATTTTTTTAGGACTTAGTTTAGTAAGGAGATTCCCTACACCATCAAAATAAAATTTATCTCCTGGTTTATGCTGAGAATTACATCCATGTGATTTAATAACTTCTACCACAAAAGTTTTGTTTAATAGTGCGAATGATTGTTTGAGAGTTGTTTTTATTCTTGGATCTTTAAGAAAAATTTTCATTTCTTCGTCACTATACCCCAAATGTCCTTGCATAAAAGAAATTGGATCTTTTAAGCTCATATTTTCCTTTACCATATAAACACCTTTAAGTATTATATATTTTTTTTTACTATTTTTTTGTCATATTATTAACAATAACATCAACTTCATTCTCATATGCTTTAAATTGATCAAAAAAAGCATTATTCACCTTTATTAAGCTATATACCGCTAATTTTGGAGATTTATTGATTTGTTTTGCCATATTTATTGCCTCGTTAAGGACATTTTCGGGTTCTACTAATTTATTAATTATGTTCAAATGATAAGCTTCTTCAGCATTAATAAAATCCTCTTTTCGAGCAGTATTTAGTACTAGTTCTAAAGCTTTTCCACGCCCCATAAGGGACATATAGGAAAAGAATAATGGAACCGCCCCAAATCCTATTTCCGGGTGACCAAAAATCGCTGTTTTTGAAGCAACTCGAAGGTGACAAAGCACAGCTAAATCAAAACCACCACCAAGAGCATATCCTGAAATTGCAGCTATTGTTAATTTTGGATACTCAAAAAATTTTTTATGAAAGAGAAGTGAGGTATCTTTTAATCGTTTAGTTTTTTCGGGATTTAGTATAGCTGCTTGAACCTCATCCTTATCAAAACCAGTAGAGAAAAATTCCTTACCTCCATAGAATATTACTGTTGAAATACGGTCATCTTCTCTGAAGAGATCTAATGCATTAAGAATTTCTGTCCTGAGTGCTTCACTCAAGGCATTTTTCTTTTCAGGTCTATTTAGTGTACAAATACAAATTTTACCTTTTCTTTCTAATCTAATATATTCAAAATTATTCATCTAGATTTCCCATAACTGAGAGTTATACTATTATAATCATCATAATCTAATCTTCTATATAAAAGTTGAGTTTTTCCTATATTATTCTATAGATTATTAAGTAAGTATAGATTAATATAGTTTAAAAGATAATTTAC
>JBHLQA010000276.1:0-5127 GCA_048885285.1 Candidatus Odinarchaeota archaeon | reverse complement strand
AAAAGACTTCGAAATTTAATGAGAAAAAAACCAGAAGTTCTCTCTGCGAATAATATAAATAATGTTTTAAGGTTAACAAATAAAGTAGAAGTTTCTATAATCGGATTGGTTAATGAAATTCGGGAGACTAAAAATCAAAATTTCTTTCTTACAATAGAAGATTTGACTGGTTCAGTTAATGTTATTGTACGAAAGGACTCAGAGAACCAAGAAAATATACAATTGACTAATAAAATAATTAATGATCAAATGGTTTATGTTGAAGGAACTTACAATCCTAGCGAAAGGGGAAGAAGTGGAGTCATTTACTGCAACTATATTTCTAAAATTGATATTCCAAAAAATTATGAACCAAATAAGGCATTAGATCCATTATCTATTGTTTTGATTTCAGATACTCACATTGGGAGTAAAGAATTTGAAGAAAAATTATGGAATCGATTCATTAATTTTTTAAATGGGAAAATAGGAAACCAATCTCAGAGAGAAAGAGCAGGAAGAATTAAATATATAATTATTAATGGTGATCTTGTTGATGGAATTGGGGTATATCCTACCCAAAAAAGTGATCTTATCATATCTGATATATATAACCAATTCAAAGAAGCAGCAAAAATTCTTTCAGGAATTCCTGAACATATCAAAATATTTTATAGCTCTGGAAATCATGAACCTGTAAGAAATGCAATTCCAAGACCATCAGTTCCAAAGAAATATTCCCTTGATCTTTTAAATCAGGGAGTCATTTGTGTAGGCAATCCTTCCATAATTCAAACGCACAATGTTAATACATTAGTTTTTCATGGTGATAGTATGCTCGATCTAAATATGCTAATACCCGGTTTGGAAAATAATAAGCCAATAGAGACAATGAAAGAGTTATTAATATGCCGACATTTAGCTCCAATCTATGGGAAAAAAACACAAATAGCACCTCTAGACAGAGATTGGCTCGTAATAGATAAGATCCCTGATGTATTTCATACAGGCCATATACATATTAATGGTATGGGATCATATAGTAATATTATGTTAGCAAATTCAGGATGTTTCCAAAGTCAGACAGATTTCATGAACTCTTTAGGTATTAAACCTACTCCGGGAATTTTATCCATAATTGATTTAGACACTCTAAAAGGAACACAATTAGACTTAAAAAGTAATATTTAATTATTCTTCTTAAATATTTAAATGAATACTAATAATATTATGAATCTTTCAATTCCTCGTAATGATAATTTAGAAATTCTCCTGTATATTTGGAAAATAATTGATCTTCCAAGTATCTCACAAAATGATTTGTTGTATAAAATTTCATTTGATTTATTCCTTTTTACTCCTGATGAAGCAATTGAATTCATTGAAGAATGCATCCAAAATGAACTACTTGATAAAGATAACAACAAATGTCTTAAATTATCAAAAAATCTAAGCCAAAAATTGCAAATGTGGCAAATAAAAAGAAAAAATTCAATTTCACAAAAAATTAATGCCTCTGAAGAAATTATTCAACTACAGAATAATATTGATAACAAAAGAACTACTATCTTTAATGTTTTAATTAATGGATTTACCGATAAAGGAACCTTGAATAGATCTGGCACTATTTCTGATAACGCATTTGAAGAATTAGAATATGATATTACTAAAGGTATTATCAAATCAAAAGTAAAAGGATCAAGGGGAGAACTATACAAAATAGAAATAAATACCAATGAAAAAATTCTAAGGCATAACTGCCACGATTTTGAGACAAGAAGAGTAGATAACAAAAAATTTTGCAAACATCTAGCAAAATTGTTTTTATTATTAAAAAATAAGAATAAGAATACCGCAGAATTCTTTCTTAATAATATTGCAGAAAATATAGATAAATGGGATTTTTCTACTTAAACTAACTTCTTGAATATATTATTTTTTAATTTAATCTTGTCTGATTGAATTAAAACTGGTTTATGATTCAAGATAATTTTAATTTTATCTATTTCCAATAGGCATTTTTCAAGAAGTTCAATTTCAATATCTAATTTAATAATCTTGGTTCTTCCGTAATGTCCCATAGATTTAACCTCAGCGGAAATTATTCCTGCTAGCGTTAATTCATTAATATAATCACTTATTCTTCTTTTAGTTAATTGCCTAATTCCCGGTATTAATCCTCTTATTTCTGAATACACATCATATATATCACCAGAAATAATAATGTGTTCAGGACTAAACTTTAAAATTAAATATGTGGATACTAAAACCAATTGTGCCTGAAATGGCATACCTTTTACATATTCAATAATATAATCGTTTTCTAAATCTCCTTGGGCGTTCTCTACATGCTTAGCAGTTACAAATTTGTTTTGAGCTCTTTCAGCCAACTCACCTGCCTTTCTTAACAATTGAAGTGCTTTTCGAGCATCTCCATGTTCCTTAGCAGCAAGAGCAGCGCATAATGGAATAACATCTTCCTTTAAAATCCCTTCTTGAAAAGCAATTTTAGCCCTTTCATTTAAAATATCTCTTAATTCACTAGCATCATAGGAAGGAAAAACTATATGCTCTTCTCCTAAACTTGATATTATTCTTGGATCTAAAGTCTCTCGAAACTTCAATTTATTTGAAATTCCTATTATACTGGTTTTGCAGTTATCCAAATTCTCATTTAGTCTAGTCAAGTCATATAAGATTTCATTTCCCCCTTTTTTACTTACCAATATATCTATTTCATCTAAAACTAAAAAACAAATTGACTTACCAACTCTAGAATCTAATAATCCAAGTAATTTTTTAAATATGATATCTTTAGGTAAACCTGTGGGTGGTATCTTCTCGCTTCTCGATATTGTATTATAGATATGGGCTAAAATACGATATGGGGTTGACACTACATTACAGTTAATATAAATCCACCATGGTTTAATGCTTGAAGCCTGTTGAGCTAATTTTTGACTCACATATCTTATAGTTGCGGTTTTCCCTGTACCTGTCATCCCATAACAGAGAAAACTGGGGGGTGTATCACCAAATAAAGCACAAGCTGTCTTTTCGGCAATATTCTTTATCTGAGAATCACGATGAGGTAGATCTTCGGGTATATATGAAGATTCTAAAGCATCTCTATTGTTAAAAATTTTTGATCCTTTGAGATAGTTTTTGTAAAATTTCTCGATATTAAATTGATAATTATTATTTTGATTCTTCAACAATTATAACACCTTTATTTCATATTTAACATAGATATATTTGCACTCGAAATTTTCAAATATATACTGTATTTCAATTGCATATTTAAAATTAATTATTAATCTAAAAAATGTTAAAGCTTTAATAGATGAATTAGACGAACCATTTCAATAATTTATATTATTATTGTCGGTATTTTAAAAGAATATTATTTATGAAGCAATATTTATTAAATTCCTATTAAAAAATTGATTTTTCAATTAAAAAAAGTTTAATTTAATTAACTACTTGTTTAATTATTATTTTTTCTTAATCTATAGGAAATTATTTCGTTACCAACTGAAAATAAATTGACAAATATAGAAAAAAATAATAAAAGAATAGCTTTTATTTTAGCAATAACATTCACATGTTTGATTTTGACTAGCTTTTTGATAATAACTTTTGTATTCAATTGGGCAGATTGGATTGCCCTATTAATATTTAGCCTCTTATTAATTGTTCCTGCATATATTTCAAATGCTTCAATGGTTATTACAGGTGGAGGTAAACCAATTGATGGGGGAAAAAATTTCCGAGATGGTAGGAGAATTTTAGGGGATCATAAAACCTGGAATGGATTAAAAGGACCACTGTATATCGGAATTCCAATATCTTTTTTCATTTTCATTCTTTTTATCATACTTTGGGTACCAATAAATGATTTAATAAGTGATGGCATTGCTCGAGATCAATATTCGATTTATAATAACATTGAGATTTTTCAATACTATTTTATCGGTGGACAATTTCCAATAAACTTTCTTGTTTTAATTATAAGAATCATACTAGCATCATATGGTGCTGTAATAGGAGATTTGATTGGTTCATTTCTGAAGAGGAGATTTGATATAAAAAGTGGAGCTCCTTTTTGGATTGTAGATCAATTAGATTTTGCAATAATAGCTTTATTCTTTATTTCAATCCCAGGATTTTTCCTTCCGAATACTTTTTTACTTCCTGATATTTTTATTATTATTTTTCTGATTATTTTAACCCCAGCGGTTAGTGTCATAGCAAACACAGTAGCATACGTCATCGGTTTAAAAGATGTTCCCTGGTGAAAATCTAGAAATTGAACTTATTTCTAAAATTTACATTTAATTTTTAAAGGGGTATTATTATTTTCAAATATAACATATTTTTCAAAAATTTGATTTACGGCTCTAATATAATCTCCATTTCGACCGATAGCAATTCCTCTTTCTTCATAAAATTGAAAATAAACGGATATCTCCCTTGAATCTGTTATATCATCAACCTCAATTTTTATATCTTTAATATTTAAATCAGGAAAAAAACTAAAAAGAAGATTAATAAGAGTATTCTCTGTTCTTATAATAATTATTTTTCTTTCACTAATTTGCCTTCTCATTGAGCTTAAATGCATTTGAGAGTTAAAATAATCGTTTTTTTTAACAAAAAAGAAGATATACTGGTTAATTACCAGAATAAATTCTGGATAGATTCCTTCTGTTTTTTCTGCGAAATATTCTCTTAATTTTAGTTCGAAATTTGAATATTTTTTTATAAATGATAACATTTGATATAAAATCAAATCTTCCGCCATCGTGTAGAACATACTTTGATTTTTTCTATTATCAATTTAAAGTACTAAGAATTTTATATAATTACATAATTGATATAAAATGTAAATAATAATGCATTCAAAAAAATCCTTATTAGGGATATTTAAATATGAAAAAAGTTGGGTATAGATTTCTAGATCACACCGCTGATGTTTCAGTCGAAAGTTGGGGTACAACTTTGGAACAAGCTTTTGAACAAACAGCTTATAGCTTAATGGAAACAATAACTCCAAATTTAAAAGTAATATCTCCTCTTACTCACAAAACAATTAAAATTGAAGCAGAGGATAAAGAAGCTCTACTTTTTGATTTTCTAACAGAATTT